>DATEFI010000334.1:0-2212 GCA_035280705.1 Rhizorhapis sp.
CTGATCGGATGCCGCTGAAGCAGCCATGCCATGCCGCCCTGGCCGATCAGCGTGGAGCAAATGCCGGAAAAGGCAATGGCGACCCAGGCCGTTACCGGCACAGCGCCCAGATTTTCCATTTGCTCCGGCTCGAAAAGCATGGCGACAGGCGCGGTCAGGCTCGCCCCGATAAAGCCGATCCAGGCATAAATCACCTGGACGGGGACCCCCGCAAGCTTGCGTTGGAGCAGCGAAGACACGGCCCAGAGCAAGGAACCGCCGGCAGTCAGCAGCAGGGCCGGAACTTCGTGCAGCGCGGCCGGATCGAAAGCCAGGAGAACCACCCCACCGAAGGACATGACAATACCCGTAAGCCGCACCACACCGATGCGCTCGCCCAGGAAGACGACGGAAAGGATAAGCGCAAAGGGCGCTCCGAGCTGGCCTGCAATGGCGATCGCGGCGGCATTGTCCGCGATTGAGAGCGCCAGGTTGAGCGGAATGAAGAACCCTCCTGCAACCATGCCCAGAGCAAGCAATGTGGTCATCCGCCCCGGCACGATCCGCAGCCAGGGCAGGCAGACCAGAAATACCGTTGCCTGGCGCAGGAACGCGGCGACAAAGGGCGATATGATGTCCACCGACAGCTTCACCGCAATGATATTGAGGCCCCACATCAGGTTGATGAGGAGGAGAACGGTGAGATCGCCTGCGTCGAAACCCTCTGCCGAGGAACTTTTATGATCGCTCATGATCGGAGTTGCTCGCGGCTGATCAATGGCCGTTGGGGCTGCTGGAGGCGGCCTTGGCCTTCTCTTCGGCGATCAGTTCCCTGCGGCTCAGCTTCCCCACCATCGTCTTGGGAAGGACCTCGCGTATCTCCACCGCCACCACCCGTTCATGTTTTCCAAGCTGGGGATTGAGCCAGGCTTTCAGCGCCTCGCCATCGATGCGGGCACCCTCCAGAAGAGTCACAAAGGCTTTCGGGCTTTCGCCGCGATAGCTGTCGGGAATGCCGATGACGAGCGCCTCCTTGACTGCCGGGTGCCGGTAAAGGATTTTCTCGATTTCGCTCGGAAACACTTTGAAGCCGCCTACGGCGATCATGTCCTTCAGCCGGTCGACGATACGGATATAGCCATCCTCGTCGATCAGTCCCACGTCCCCTGTGCGCAGGAATTTGCCCAGGAACACCTTGGCGTCGGCGTCAGGGCGGTTCCAATAGCCGCACATGACCTGCGGCCCGGCAAACACGATCTCTCCCGGCTCCCCCGGCGGGGCTGGGCGCGCCGGGTCATCCTTGTCCACGAGCTTGACGAGGGTGGCGGGAATCGGCTGCCCGATGGTGCCGCCCTTGTTGAGGCTCGCATAGGGATTGGCGGATACCACGCCGCTGCTTTCGGTAAGGCCATAGCCCTCCACGACAACGGCGCCTGTCGCTTCCTCGAACCGGTGCTTGAGTTCCAGCGGAAGCGGGGCTCCCCCCGATATGCAGTGCCGGACCGACGAGAAATCCGTGTCCTCCACCGCCGGATGGTCCAGCAGCGCCTGAAACATGGTCGGCACGCCGGGCACGCTGGTGGGGCGGGTGCGGGAAACCGCCGCGAGCGCCTGGCCAGCATCAAAGCGCGGCAGCAGGATGATCTCGCCACCGGTGTAGATGGTCCGGTTCAGCACCACCGTATTGGCAAACACATGGAAAAAGGGCAGCACCCCCAAGATCCGGTCCTCATGCGCGTTGCAGGGGTCCAGCATGTTGACCTGCCGCGCATTGGCGCTCAAATTCTGGTGCGACAGCATGGCCCCCTTGGGCCGCCCGGTCGTCCCCCCGGTATATTGCAGCAAGGCCAGATCACGCTCCGGATCGATGGCTGGCGCGACGTGACTGCCGTCATTGTGGATCAGCGTGGAAAAGGCGGTCACGCGGGGATCGCGCGGCCGCGTAACCGTCTCTTTCCCACGGAACATGCGATACAGAAGCGATTTCGCCACGGGCAGCACTCCGGCCACCGATCCGACTATCAGCCGTTCGAGGCTGCTGTTCTCCAGCACCGTGAGCGCGGTAGGCAACAGCGCGCTGGCGGACAGGGTGAAGAGGATCTTCGTGCCCGAATCCGCCACTTGATGCTCAAGCTCTTCGGCCGAATAGAGCGGCGAGAAATTGACCACCGTCGCGCCGATGGTAAGCGCGCCATAATAGGCCGCCACATAATGCGGCACATTGGGCAGGAAC
>DATEFI010000335.1:0-7007 GCA_035280705.1 Rhizorhapis sp.
ATGATCGGATCGTCGCCGCGAGCGCGCAGGGTGGAAAGCAGTTGCGGCAAAGCCTCCCTGCCCAGCAGGTCGGGCGATTGGGGCTGGGGCACCCGAACCGGCACGATGCCGAGATTGAGGTCCTCGACATTTTGCAGAACGTCCCAGGGCTCGGCCTCTCCGGCGAGATAATCGTCCATGCCGCGCTGGACAGAAAGGCCGAAGCGCCAGCCCACCGCAGGGCGGCGCAGGTCGAGGTCCAGCAATATCGTCGGCCGCACCCGGCTGAGCGCCGCAACGAGGTTGGTGGTGACGAAGGTCTTGCCGTCAGCGGGACGGGTAGAGGTGATCGCCAGCACGCGGCCGCCCGAGCGGACGAAACCATTCAGCAACTGCCATCGCAGGAAGACAAAGCTCTGCGCCCGCGGGTCGAGATTGTCGAAGCCGAAAATGCCATTTTCGACCAATCGCGCGCGGTCTAGCCGCACTGTGTGGCGCCGCCAGCCTTCCCCATCGGTCCGCGCCTGTAGCTCGTCGGTAGAAGACAAGGTGGATGTCAGGATCCTGTTCAGTCCGGTCGCCATTGTTTTGCTCCTATATCTTGGCCCCGCCGGGCAGCAGTCTGCGCAGAAGTGCAATTATTCCCGCTGGCCCGTCGGCGCTCAGCATCGGCACGACTGCGAGGGGACGGACGCCCGTCAGGCGCTGGATTGCGGCCTGCCCATTGATAAGGCCGCCGAGCATTTCGAGGATGAGGACCAGACCGGCGCCGAGCGCCAGACCACCTGCCAGCCCGAGCACGACAAGATGCTTGGGATTGGGACTGATGGGACGCAACGGCCAGTTGGCCGGGTCGACGATGGAGAAATGCTCGCCCTTGCCCTCCCTCTGGAGATTTGCGGCAACCTGGGCTTCGAGCTGCTTTTCCCGGATGTCCTGATATTGCTGCTTCAGATTGTCATAATCGCGTTCCAGATTGTTGAGCTCATAGGCCGCCTGCGGCGCAAGCGCGCTGATGCGGTCGATCTCCCCCACCGTGGCGATCAGATGCGCCCGGCGCTGGCTGAGCGAGACGACGCGGTTCCGTCCCGCAGCGATTTCAGAGGAAATCACCCCCACGCCCTGCGGCGCGGCATTCCGGCGGCGGCCTGCGCGCTCGGCGGCGAGTGCTGCGCGCGCAGCCACCACATCCGGATGCTCGTCAGTGTAGACCGACGTCAGCTGAAGCAACCTGTCCTCTGCCCGCCGGACCGACTCGGGGGTTGCACTGGCCGCAGTCGTCAGTTCCGCACCGCGCGCCGCCAATATGCTGTTCTGCTGCATGATGCCCTGGGCTTCGGCATCCATGCGGGAAATCTCCGCCCTCAAAGCGGAACTGGACTGGGCGCTCAATGCAACCTGATCGGGCAGGGCGCCGCTATAGCGAGCCTGAATCTCACGCCGCTTCTGATCCAGTTCCACCAGCCGGTCGCGAAGCTCATTGCCCCGCCGGGCGAGGAAATGAGCCGTGTCCGAGGCCTGCTCGATCCGCTGACGCTTGTCCTCCCCGATGAACATGTGGGTCAGCCGGTCGGCGACCGCCTGAGCGGTGGCAGGGTCGCCATAGGTGAAGGAAAGGCTGAAGGCTATGGTGGTCCTGGCGCCCTGGCCCGCATTATTGGTGTCGCTGGCGCTCACCAGATTCACGCCGACGGCGCCGCGCATCATGTTCTGCACCTCTTCGTTCGGCAGCGCTTCGCGCTCTTCGGGATAGAGGTTCAGATCCTTGATCAACCGGACGACATTGGCCCGGCTCAGAATCTGCTGACGTATCTTTGCGATGCGCTCATCGGCATAAGTGTCGAACGGAGATGCCACCAGGGTGGTTGGCACTTCCTGCGACGCGATCAGCAGGTTGGCTGTCGACTGATATTGCGGCTCTATGAACAAAGTCATTGCGCCGGCCGCGGCCGTGCCAAGCAGCGCCGGGGTCGTAATCCACCAGAATCGCCTGTACATTATCGCCAGCAGTTCGCTTGGCGTGACAAAGCTGGTGGGTACGTCGCCAACTTCTTCGCTCATGGCTTCCTCCTCCAGTCATAGCTCAGCCGCAAACCGACAAAGCCAGCCTTGACCTTTTCACCGGTGAGCAGGTCCTGCCGCCGATATTCGACAGAGCCCGCAATCCGGAAATTGCGCGCCGCATTCCATTCGACACGTCCTTCAGCGCGCAGGGCATCAAGAGAGGACAGGTCCGCACCCTGCAGGCGCGCATGCTGATATTCGCCGGTCGCGACAAGCGTCACCCGCTCGCTCACCCGGTGCCTGGCGGACAGGGACCCTGCCAGCCGCCGCTCGGACCCGCCAAATCCACTTGGTTCGGAGGCGAGCGATGCATTGGCGCACAGGGTAAGCCTCTGCCCTTCATGGCAGAGGTCCACCCTGCCCGCAAAGCGTGTGCGCGCCTTTTCCCTTATCGGCGGAAGTCCTGGAATGATAAGGTTGTGGGCGCCGATGCGTTCGGCGCCCGCCTCCGCGGTCAGTTCCCAATGCTCGGAAAGGCGCTGATCGATCGTCACAAAGCCTGACACAGTCTTGAACCTGGCCTCATGGTCAGGGGAATTGAACTCCACCTGCACGCGCCCGCCCAATCTGGTATAGGCGCTCGTTCGCCGCCAGAGGGTCAGGCGCGGGGTGATGATCCTGGTATCCCGCAGAAAGGTGGTGGCCGAACCCATATAGTTGGTGTTGACGTAAGTTACGTCAGGATCGACCTGGAGATGGCGGTTGGGCTGCCACTCAAGACCGAACCGGGCGGTGATGTCTTCCCTCAATCCCTGGCCGCCGGCTGCGGCGTCGACGCCGGAGGTCAACTGGTCGGCCAATATCCCCCGGTCAAATTCCGCCGAGGCCAGAACCGAAAGCCGCTCGCTATGGCGATAACTGCCCTCGGCGCGGGCATTGCCGATCAGGAAATCCTTGTACCGCTTCCGGCTGTAGATGCGCTTGGTGAGGACGCCCGACAGCTCCAGCGAGGAGCCTCTGTCAGAGGTGATGCGGACTGCTGGTCGGGCGGATGCCTCGCCGATGGCGGTATCAAGGTCCGATCCTGGGATCAGGAAGGGATTGGACGAGAGGAATACACTGGCATCGACAGTCAGGCGAGGCTCCACCTCGGCCATGGCGGGGGAGGCATGGAACAGTGCGCCCACGAGCACCACCAGCCCTCCCCGCCGCCCGGCCCCCCGGTGCAAGCCCCCCAGGCTCCAGTCAGGGAATGACGAGAACATCACCGCTCCTGAGCACCGGTAGCGGCGTCGCCAGCGTACCAGGATCAAGACGCCGGCTTCCCTTCAGGACCCGAGCCAGTTGGACACGTTCGATGACTTGGCCCTGCGGCGTCTTGCGCAGGATCACCGCGCCCTTGACGTCGGCAAATTCGGCAAGGCCGCCTGCAAGGCTGAGCGCCTGAAGGATGTTGATTTCCCCGCCTGCGGCATAGCTGCCGGGCGTCCGTACCTTGCCCACGACAAAGAAGCGCATGCCCGCCGCCTCGCGCACCGTGACGGTGACGTCAGGCGGACCGTTGCGATATTTGTCGGCAAGCTGGCGCTGGATTTCCGCGCGGACATCCTGCGTGGTGAGTCCGGCGGCAATGATGGTCCCCGCCAGCGGAAAGGCGAAGCTGCCGTCGGGCTGCACCCGGACCATGCGTTGCATCCGGTCCTCGCCCCAGACGAGGACTTCCAGCTCGTCGCCCACATTGATGCGATATTCGCTTTCCGGCGCGCTTTGCACGGCGGCGGGCAGTGCCTGGGCAGACAGATGTCCTGGCAGCGCCACTGCGCAGCATAAGGCGAGTTTCACCGAAAGTTTTAATTGGCTCGGCTTGATCATTGCCCATCCCCTAATAAGCAGGCGCTCAGTTTAGCTTCATCAGGGGGTTGCGGAGCAGTCGGAAAGCACAGGCCCAATTCTTGCGTAGTGATTTCTCCTACTCAACTTGGATAATCCCGACGAGGCGGCAGATACGCGCCTGTCCAGGATTTACCCTGACGCCAAGGCGTCAATTCCGCCAGCGCCGGAGAAGGGACAATCCCACCCACGGAATTTTGATTGGTGCTTTGTCGAAATGATTTCAGCGGGGCGTCCGCTTAAGCTGGGGCACGAATATTCCTTCGGGCATGAGCGGCGGGGCTCCGGCGAAGGCCATTTCTGAAAGACGGAGGGCGTGGTGGCTACATCGGCTCAAGTTGCGGAGGGCCTCGTCCGCAGGGCGGACAGGCAATTGGCTGCGGCGATTCCTTCGGCCGCTCCCGCTTCAGCCAGGGATGCCGGCCGCACGGATTTCCTGGATATGGACTTCTCTCCGCTGGCGAAACCGCAGGTCCTCAAGATCCTGGCGGAACGGGCCAGTAACGCTCCCTTTGTCTATGTGGTGACGCCAAATGTCGACCATATTGTGCGCATCCAGAGGCTGAGGTCCGACCTCTGGCCGATGTATCGCTCGGCCTGGCTCAATCTGTGCGACAGCCGAATTCTCGCCCTCCTCGCCTCCTGGACCGGGCGCTCGCTTCTCCCCATTCCGGGAAGCGACCTTACCGCGGATCTTCTGCAGCAGGTCGTTCGCCCGGATGACCGGATCGCCGTGGTGGGCGGCGATCCGGTCATGATCGAAACCGTCCGGCAGAATTATGGCCTCAGGAACCTGGTCCACCATAATCCTCCCATGGGATTTGCATCCGATCCGCTCGCCCTTGAGCAAGCCGCGCAGTTCGCCATCAACGCTCATGCGCGTTACACATTCCTCGCGGTCGGTTCGCCCCAACAGGAAATATTGGCCTATCGCATCGCGCGCTCCGGCGAAGCCACGGGCATTGCCCTTTGCGTCGGCGCCAGCCTTCAATTCCTGAGCGGCGATCAGCAGCGCGCGCCCCGCTGGCTTCAGCAGCTTGCACTGGAATGGCTGTTCCGCCTGCTGTCCAATCCGCAGCGGCTGTGGCGCCGCTATCTGGTGGACGGACCGCTGATCCTGCCGATCTTCAACGCCTGGCGCGAAAAGAGCGACCGGCGACGGGAGACCCGGCACCTTTGCCCCTATCATGCGCGGTACAGGCGGTGAGGGACCCAAGGGGGCGAAGTTACAGAGGCATTATGCTGGCGGCGGCCATGATGGTCACGCTGGCAATAGCAGGGAGTTCCGGCCCCATGCACGCAGAAGCCCTTGCACCTGCCGAGACCCTGAAAGCCAGCCGCGCCCTGCCCGCCTTTTCCAGTCCGCCAAAGCGCCTCTTCATTTCCGGCCACAGCCTGACCGACGCCCCCTTCCCGCAGCAGCTTGCGGCCATAGCGGAAAGCCTTGGCCATCCCCTGCAATGGAATATGCAGAACCAGTTCGGTTCAACGCTGCGCGCGCGCGTCGAAAATCACCGGCTGGGCACCGGCCGCGACGGGGCGTCCGTAGACATGCTCCGGGAACTCAGGCAGCCGCAACCCTATGACACATGGCTGGTTACGGAGCAGCATACGCTGCTCGGCAATCTGGTCTGGAACGACACCGCCGCGCATTTGCGCAGCTTTCACAAGCGGGCGGTTGAAGCAAATTCTTCCGCGCAAACCTTTCTCTATCAGTCCTGGCTGGGCGTCATCGATCGCAATGATCCGGGCCGCTGGATATCCTATGAGCGCGCCGCATCACCTGTCTGGGCCTGCCTTGCCGAAGGGATCAACCATTCGCTTGCCAAGGAGGGCGGGCAGAACCGGATGGCCCCCCTCCCCGCAGGGCTTGCGCTTGCAGAGCTTGTGGACCGGGCGATTAGCGGCAGGGGACTGAAGCCTTTCAGTGAGGCGGGCCCGTCAGCGACAATGGAACGTCTGTTCCGCGACGATGTGCATCTGACGCCTGCCGGCAGCTATTATGTGGCTCTGGTCAGCTATGCCTTCCTATATCGCCGTCCGCCGGTGCCAGCGTGGTTTCCCCCGGAAATGCCACGGGAAACCGCAGCGGTCCTGCAGAAGCAGGCATGGGATTTCACGACGCGATATCTGCAAAATTACCGCGCTCCCAACCCTGAGAGCTGCAGCCGTTATATCAGCGAAACCTTCGTTCCTATCTACCTCAATTACCTGCGCGATCTGGAATTGAGCCAGGATGGATCGCTTTGGACCTGGGCGCGATGGGCCCGTTTCCGTGTCCAGTGGCCGCGCCTGTTCCGGCAAAAGGGACAGGCCAATCCGCTCCTTCGCACGGGAGACTCATAAGGTGCGTCATCCAACCTCTCAGCATGATCTGCCCACGGTAGAAAGCCCGCGGGCGATCGGCCAATTGACCTCGCTGCGCTTTTTTGCGGCGCTGGCAGTCCTGCTGTCGCATCTGGCGTTTCTTGGCGAGAGCCGGAACGGGACAGTCAAGGCGGTTTACGACGGCCTGTTCCACGAAGGCTATGTCGGAGTGTCCTTCTTCTACATCCTGTCGGGTTTCATCATTTCGCACGC
This sequence comes from Rhizorhapis sp., assembly GCA_035280705.1. Lineage (GTDB taxonomy): Bacteria > Pseudomonadota > Alphaproteobacteria > Sphingomonadales > Sphingomonadaceae > Rhizorhapis. The sequence goes on from DATEFI010000335.1 coordinate 6,454, forward strand.
CTATGGTGACAGGATATGTGAGCGGCAGATCAGCGCGCGCGAATATTTCGCCTATCGCATGGCGCGCATCCTGCCCCTCCACTGGCTTGTCGCCCTGCCCTTCCTCCTCTGGCTTCTGATCATCAAGAATGACGCGCCGGGCTGGCCAGCCATTCTGCTGAACCTGTCGCTGCTGCAAGCCTTTGTGCCCGAGCCAACCATTCACTATTCATTGAATGCGCCGAGCTGGAGCCTTTCCTGCGAGATTTTCTTCTATCTGATGTTCCCGCTCCTGGTGGTGCTCCGCACGCGCATATTGGCCGCGCTGACGATGGCGGGCATGGCCGTTATGGGTGCTGCCGCAGCCTATTGGGTGGCAAAAGGCAACCAGCCGTCGGCCATGGCGGAATGGTTCTTCTACATCAATCCTCCTACCCGGCTGATCGATTTCATCGTGGGGATGCTGATTTACCGGGCAGCAAGAGCCGGGACGTTCCCGCGCCTGTCGGGCACTTTCATGGAAGTGGCCCTTGTGCTGCTGATCCCGTCCTTGATGATCCTTCTGCACTGGGCCG
>DATEFI010000336.1:0-2209 GCA_035280705.1 Rhizorhapis sp.
GGCCCTCTCCTTAGCGTCAAAATCTGGTCATGCAACTTGCAGCGGCTTTGCGGGTCATGCCAGAAGGCGAAACAGGAGACGGCTATGACCATTGAACGCCAGACCATCATCTATGACGGTCCCGGAGGTCCTTTCGAAGGCGTGATCGTGCGGGACCCGGATTGGGATCGGCCCCGCCCCGCCGTGATGGTGCTGCCCAATGTGCTTGGCCAGAAAGAGGCCGACAATGTCCGGGCCGAGCAGCTTGCGGGGCTCGGCTATGTCGGATTTGCGGTCGATGTCTATGGGCAAGGCAAACGGACGACCCGCCAATCCCCGGATCCGGCCGTCTACATGAACGAGCTTGATGCCGACCGCCCGCTGCTGCGCGACCGGCTGCATAACGCGCTGAAAGTCCTTGAAGAAAGGCCGGAGGTGGACAAGAGCCGCATGGCCGCCATAGGCTTTTGCTTCGGCGGCAAATGCGTGCTGGATCTTGCCCGCACGGGCGCCAATCTGCGCGGCGTGGTGAGCTTCCACGGCGTCTATGATCGCCCGCCTTTTCCCAACATTGCGCCCATCAGATCAAGGATCCTGGTCTGCCATGGCTGGGACGATCCGCTCTGTCCGCCCGATGCGACTGTGGCGCTTGCAAAGGAACTGACCGAGGCGGGCGCTGATTGGCAGCTCCATGCCTACGGCCATACCGGCCATGCCTTCACCGATGAAAGCGCCAACATGCCCCAGCGCGGCGTCGTTTATCAGCCGGAGTCAGAACGGCGGAGCTGGCAGGCGATGACGCACTTTCTCGCCGAAATATTCCGCTAAAGTGATTTCGAGCCGGTTCCCGTTCGTGCCGAGTGAAGTCGAGACATGTTCGCGCCGGGCCAAGGTCCTCATCATAAGGCAGCGGGGTCCCTGCCTGCGCAGGGACGACGAGTGCTCTTGGGATGAGGGTTTTTCAAAAGTTTAACCGGAGAAGGCGCAGAGGCGTTCTTCCGCCTTCGGCCATTCACCCCGTCGTCCCTGCGCAGGCAGGGACCCCGCTGCCTTATAGGCTAAGGGCTTAAAGTGATCCCGATGTCCCGTTCGCCGAATCTAAATCTCTTCGATGATCTCTGCCAGGGCTGCAAGGCAATCCTTGCCAAGCTGCGCGGATCGGGCGGGTGACCAGCCGAAGTCAGAGTCCGGGAGGAAGCCATTGTCCTTGAAGGGCATTTCCAGCGTCATCGACAGCGCGCCATAGCGCTCGGCAAGCTGGGCCGTTGACATGGAGAGATTGGCCTTGCCCGGAGGCGATACCGGATAGCCGATCCTGGTCTGGAAATCCGGTGTCCGCTTGGCAAGCGTGTCGCGATAGCGGTGATAGAGCGCCAGCCGGTCCTGCCGAAGCGCCGGTATCCCCTCGAAGCCCGCAATGAACACGGCTGGAATCGCTTCATCGCCATGCACGTCCATGGCGAAGTCGACGCCCGTTTCATCCATGGCGGCACGGACCAGATATACTTCGGGGCTGCGGTCCATGCTGGGATCGTGCCACTCGCGGTTGAGGTTCACCCCCTTCGCATTGGTGCGCAGATGTCCCCGGCGGCTGCCGTCGGGATTCATATTGGGCACGATATGAAAGGTCGCCTTCTGCCGCAGCAGCCGGGCGACGCTGTCCTCCGCGTCGGTCAGCCGCTCGATCGCGCCCTCCATCCACCATTCCGCCATGGTTTCCCCCGGATGCTGGCGGGCGTAGAGCCAGACCTGCCGGCTGCCATCGCCCAGAGTCAGAAGGTCAATCGGCTGACCGTCCAGCGTCAGACCGAGTTGCCGTTGCGTGACGCCGGGCTGGTTTGCGGCATAGGCGATCAGGTCATGGTGCCGCTCCATCGAATAGGGCGCGAAATAGGCGACCCACATCGCATTGCTCTCAGGCGACACGCGAATGGTGAGGACGCCGTCTTCATAGCTTGTATCGGCGAGCAGCCAATTCTCCCTATCCTCGCTGACCCGCGCTTGGTAGCCGGGCCAGCCATCGGGATAGGCGGCGCTCGCGCAGTTCAGGATGCGAAGCTCAACTTCCTTGCCTGCGGCCCCGGAAAGGCGGAAGTGGAACCATTGATGGAACTCGCTGTCCTTGTCCTTCAATATCTCAAGGTCGGCACGGTTGCCATTGATGCTGAGGACGCGAATATTACCCGCGTCAAAGGCGCTGCTGATCGATAGACTCATTTAACTTTAATAG
>DATEFI010000337.1:0-3992 GCA_035280705.1 Rhizorhapis sp.
TTGACCCGCTCCCGGCGCCACCACTCCGCCACCAGCACGCTTTTGTCCTGCGCCCAAGGCGCCGCCAGTTGGTCATAACCGGAGCCCCTCCAATTGACCGGCTCCGCGCCTTTGTATTTGGCCCGGAAGGCATCATGCCCCAAGACTTCGGTGACAAAGCATTGGTTCCAATCGGCACTGTCGCAGCCGGTCGCAAGCGGATCGCCATAGACGCTGAACGGATTGACGATCCGCTCGATCCGCAGATCCAGGTCGAAACTGTCGTCATCGGCATAGTCGGTATTGATGCGAAAATAGCCGAACCCGTTGGACACCGCGCAATCCACCGCCGTGTCATAGGCGACATCGGCCTTGGAGGTCTGCTCGATATTCCGGATCAAGCCGTTATAGATTTCCGCGATCGCAGGATCGGCCACCCCGTCCACCGGATGCACTTGGATGCCAGGCCGGTTCTGCCGCGCCTCATTCACCACCTGGCGGATAAAGGCCGGCTGCCGGTTGATGGTCAGGCACGGCCGCCCATCCTTGATGCGCTGCTGACGCACCTGTTCGGGCCATTGCTCACCCAGCTTGGCAAAGCGCAGATCGTCCAGCGCCTCGATCCGGTTCTCGCTCTCCGCCTCTTCGCACAAGGCAAACGCATCGCGCGCCTGCTCAAGCAGTTGCTCGTCGGTCATGGGTAATACCTGAAGTGAGTTGAGATGGCGTCGAGCCTCAGCAGGCAAAACGCCGTGCGCTCTGTGCAGCGCCTGCAGCCGTATCAAGAGAATTGAGATAGCAGAACGGTTGGGCGGAGGATCTTGCGATCTCGCCCCTTGGTTCAGCGAGCGCTAGTTCCCGAAGTGGAAACCCAAGAGCTTGAGTGGTGTGCACCAAAAACCGTCGCATCGTCCGCCGAATCAATATTCTGTCCGAACGGACGAATCGTGCCTTCAATTGTGTGACGACTTACGGTAGCTCCGCGTCCAATCGCGGTCGCAATAATGCTGCCGTCACCGGAACCATTGCCGTAGTCCATGGGCGCAGAAGTCGGTGACGCGTTGAGCAGGATGATCGTATTCATCAAACAGTTCTCCAACCCTCGCCGGTCAACTCCACATTGTTAATCTCCCCCACTCCGGGAGGAGGCACGGGCTGCCGTGTCACATTCCCTTCCGTAATAAATTGAAGGGGGTGCGCAGCAGTGCTTTCGACCGTGGCACGCAAATTCGCAAAAGGCGTAATTGCGTTCCTTGGAAACAATGAAACGTTGAACGGCTTCCTCAGTTGCATTTCGTCCCGGAAACTAGAATAGAGGGCGTTTACAATCTTATAAAGCTGCGTTGAACATTTCTTAACCTTCAGCCCCAGAGCAGCCGCCTCCCGCCTATTGATGGTATAATCGTGGCTCCCGCTATCAGTTGAAAGAAAGCTTATAATTTTCTTTCGGTTAGCTGAACTCGTTACCTGCGGAGCTAATAGCTTCTCTGCTAGAACCTGGGTCTGTTGCCTACGTCGATACACATCTCCTAGAACCAGAGGATGTACTTGGCGCGCAAGATCAAGCATCACTTGGGCCATTGCTGCCTGATTATCCGTACCAAGAGTATCGCGCGCAAGGTCTAGGTATCCCTTTATCGCCTCAACACTGATCGGCGTTCGCGTCCCGACCGGCGCACCCTGGACCTGCGGCGCTAGAGGGTGATTGATACTGGGGTCGATCGGGCTCAGCGTCGCCTGCTTGGTCATGTATATTGTGTCGGAGCCGATAGCCAACATCGTGCCAGCACTATGCGCTTTGAAAGGGACGATGACCTCCAATTGGTCGCAAAACATGCGCAGCAGATTCAAAAGTCCCCAGGCGGCCATCCCATCCCCGCCACGGGTGTGAAGCACCAACGTGATCTTTTTGACGACACCGATCGCGTCTAAATGCTCTGAAAAATGATCAATGACTTCAGAGTGAATGATCGTTTCTTGGTTCGGCCTGTCGCCAGTGACATATAAGATGGCTCGGCTCTTTCGAGCTTTTTCTATGTGAGTCAACAAAGCTCGCCTGGTCTGCCAGTCTGACATTGCTCCCTCGAGACACCCGTCCGTTGCGGTTCCGGTGTTCTAGCAATTTTCCGTCAAAAGCAAAATGCCCGGGCCGCCGCCGATCCTAGTCACCGATTTGCTGACAATTTATCTGTGACTGGGTGTGGCAGCTCGACCCTGCCGCTCGCTAGCGCTCGCGGCATCCCGGCCTCGCTTCGCTCGAACGCTGCGGCGTTCGTCGCTTTCGCAGGCCACTGGACCGATTTGACCGGCTATGCCGATCGGGCCTCACCCCATCCACCCGCCTTCGCCTTGCTCCACCCGCGTCTCCTCACGCGCCCGTTCCGGCTCCTCATACGCTAGGCACATCAGCCCAAACGCATCCGCCGCATAGCTCGACCAGTCATGCTCCGGCCCAAGCCAGACGCTGCGTGTCTCATCTTTCTTTTCATGATGCCAGCGCATCCTGCCCGGCTCAGCCCCGCGCTCCACCTAACCCCGTTTGATATTTTGCTTGAGCCAAAGGCCGAACTCTTTTTCCCCGATCTCGCCGCCGGCCAGGGCCATCATAGCCTGAACAGCGCCCACACTGTCGGCCTTCAGCGCCCATCCGTTTACAGCCAGAAACACGCCCATCGCCATGAAACCCGCGCGCTTGTTGCCGTCCACAAAAGGATGGTTCTTGACCAACCCAAAAGCATAAGACGCAGCCAGCGCGGCGATCTCTTTCTGGCCCTTGTGAAACGCATTACGCGGCCGCGTCAAAGCCGAATCCAGCAGCCCCTCATCGCGTAACCCTTCCGCGCCGCCAAAACGGGCAAGCGCCTTCAGATGCAGAAGCAGAAGTGCTTCTTTCTCGACCCAGACCGGCTCTTTCATGTCGCCCAGTTATTTCGCCAAGGCGGCAAACACGTCGCGATAGCGGTCCATGAACGCCTCCCCGACCTCGACCTGCTTTTGCACCCTGGGATCGAGAGTCGTGATCGTGTATCCGCTCGGGGTTTCGATCGCGAAAACTTCCTGGCCTTCCTTGGCATGCAGATGCCCAAGCATCTCCTTCGGCAAAACAAGGCCGGTGGATGTCCCAACTTTCCTGAGCTTGAGCGCGAGCATGACGACCTCCAAAGGCATTATTATATTTATTATAATTTCCTTGGAAAGTCAAGTCCGGCCAGACAACAGACTCTACGCACAAATCCCGTGCCTATACGCACTCGGGAAACCTTTGCTGTGGCGACACCCTGCGCAAACGAAACATCTTGGGGTCATCATCGTAAGCCGGGCTGAACGCTCCGGTTAGTGCCTTGGCGGTAATCGTGCCGCGAAAGGTACTCGGTTTATCGTCTCTCTGGAAGGAGAAGACCAGCTTCCCGCGCTTGAGGTCTTCGGCGGAAACTTCGGTCATCTGCAGCTTCGCTTCCGGATAGCCAACCGACCATTGGATAAAAGCATAAGGCGCATTGCTAAGCTTTATGACGCCGATTCTCACCCCGAGCGCATCGCCGCCTTCCACATGATAGCAAATGTCGGAATAAAGCCTGAAACTCTCCTCTGGCGCTGCGTGGGAAGCGCTTGTAAGAGCGCATAAAACCAATATGGCGGCGATGCGGCGCATGACGAACCTAACGATCAGGAATCTGCGACCGAAAGGCTGCGATGGCCCGGGTGAAATTGTCAATAAGCTGTCGTCGATCCGTCCCGGGATCGGAGTAAAAATGAGGACGATCAGGTGTTCTCCAGCGGCCTCCCCAATCCAGGCCGGCGGCTTTCGCAGCCTCAAGCACCTTGTTTTGTGCATCCTCCCCCAGCACCGACCAATTTCCGATATCCACGCCGCGGCCTGCGGAATGAAGACTGTGACGCGCCGGCGTGATGGCTGTGGGATCCCTTCGCACTTCATCTTGCTTAGCTTGGGTTCTGTACCCACTGCTGAATTGCAGAGAAATACCTTGGTTCCTGGACCTCTGAATTAAGTC
>DATEFI010000338.1:0-3778 GCA_035280705.1 Rhizorhapis sp.
ACCAACAACCGCCCTTCCCTCCATCGCCCAATCATGCTGCCTCGACAGCCCCAAACGCCATCGCTATGCCGGACGCAGCGCGGAGCCTTGATCCGGCTGAAATAGCCCCTATCATTTGTTATATCTCACAACAGGAGCGCAAATGTCTCTTCCCCAGCGCACGCTTGGCCCATTCACGGTTCCAGCAATTGGTTTTGGCTGCATGAATCTCAGCCATGCCTATGGCGGTTTTCCGGATGAGGAGAGCGCCATTGCTCTGCTGAACCGGGCGTTGGACCTTGGTTGCACCTTCCTTGACACGGCCGCCCTCTATGGCGACGGCAAGAACGAACGGCTGCTGGCAAAGGCCGTCATGCACCGGCGCGGCGAGTTCGTTCTGGCCAGCAAATGCGTCCTCGATTATCGCGACGGCAAACGCGTGCTGGATGGCCGTCCGGAAACCATTCGCCAGACGCTGGACGAGGCGCTCATCCGGCTCAAGACGGATGTCATCGATCTTTACTATCTCCATCGCCTCGACCGGAACGTCCCCATCGAGGATAGCGTCGGCGCGCTGGCTGAAGCTGTGCAGCAGGGAAAGATCAGGACGATCGGCCTTAGCGAAATGTCGGCTGCGACGATCCGGCGGGCCCATGCCGTGCACCCGGTCACTGCCCTGCAAAGCGAATACAGCCCCTGCGTTCGCAATATCGAAATCGCAGCGGTGGGCGCCTGCCGCGAGTTGGGCATTGGCATCGTGCCTTTTTCTCCCGTGGCGCGAGGTATGCTGGCGGGCGCTATCCGCAATGACGGCTATGCCGAAGGCGACATTCGCAGGCAATTTCCCCGCTTTATCGAACCACAGCTCAGCCACAATCTGAAAGCGGTGGCGAAGTTCAATGTGCTTGCGGCGGAAATCGGCTGCACGCCCGCCCAGTTATCGCTCGCCTGGATTCTTTCGAAGGGCGAGGACATGATCCCTATTCCCGGCACGCGCGACATTGCTCATCTGGAGGAAAATCTTGGCGCGGTGAATGTGCGCCTGGAACCCGCTACGATCGCCCGGGTAGAAGCGATCTTCACCCCGGAGGCCATCCGCGGCGGCCGCTATAATGCTCCCATGCAGGCCCAGATCGATACTGAAATATTACCTTATGAGGTAGCGGAGTGAAGTGAACCCTCCGACCGTCCCGGCAAACTCAGGTTCATCTTCGCTATGGCAGTGAGCGGGCGACAACAAACGCCTTATGCAAAGGTATCGCATCCATGAAGAAGCTTGCCCTGCTCCTGCCCCTTCTCCCGCTCGCGGCCTGCACCACCTCGCCCGAAGCCAGGGTGTATAACAGCCTGGTCAAGGTCGGCCTTTCGCCGCCAATGGCCTCCTGCATGGCCGAACGCATGGTGGACCGGCTTTCGCTGACTCAATTGCGGCGGCTTTCCTCCTTGTCATCGATCAAGGAAAGGGATTTGGGAGAGATGACGATAGACGAATTCATCTACCGCACCCGCGCTTTGCAGGATTCGGAAATGCTGTCGGTCGTCACGTCCTCCGGACTGCGCTGCGCCATTGTCGCAGGCTGACCGCCTCCGCCCTTTCCAGGATGGTTCGGGAGCGGCTTGGCAAAGGTCTAATGCAAGACATTTGCAATTTTGCAAAACACAAATTGGCTGGTGAGGCTGGAAATATCGCTCCAGCTATGCTTTAGCGCGCTGCGTATGAGTCTCTAACCCCTACAGGCAGGCGGGCATATGAATATTCACGAATATCAAGCGAAGGAATTATTGGCGAAGTTCGGTGCTCCCGTTCCGGCCGGCTATGCGGCGATGAGCGTTGAGGAAGCCGTGGAAGCGTCAAAGAAACTCCCCGGACCGCTATATGTCGTGAAGGCCCAGATCCATGCCGGTGGCCGCGGCAAGGGCAAGTTCAAGGAACTGCCTGCCGAAGCCAAGGGCGGCGTCCGCCTGGCCAAGAATGCGGATGAGGTCGGCGCCCACGCCGCTGACATGCTCGGCAACACGCTCGTCACCGTGCAGACGGGGGAAGCGGGCAAGCAGGTCAACCGCCTTTATGTGACCGACGGCGTGGACATCGCCAAGGAATTCTATCTGGCGCTTCTGGTCGACCGCGCGACCGGCCGAATCGCCCTCGTCGCTTCCACTGAAGGCGGCATGGACATTGAGGACGTGGCGCACAACACGCCCGAAAAGATCCACACGCTCACCATTGATCCTGCAACCGGCCTGATGCCGCACCATGGCCGCTCGGTCGCAAGCGCGCTCGGCCTTTCCGGCGACCTCGCCAAGCAGGCCGCCAAGGTGACGCAGGCGCTTTATGATGCCTTCCTCGGCACCGATGCATCGCAGATCGAGATCAACCCCCTCGCCGTCACCGCTGACGAAAAGCTGGTGGTGCTGGACGCCAAAGTCGGTTTCGACAGCAACGCGCTCTTCCGTCACAAGGACATCATGGAACTGCGCGACGAGACCGAAGAGGATCCGATGGAGCTTGAGGCGAGCAAATATGACCTCGCCTATATCAAGCTGGACGGCAATATCGGCTGCATGGTGAATGGCGCCGGTCTTGCGATGGCGACGATGGACATCATCAAGTTGAACGGCGCTTTCCCCGCCAACTTCCTGGACGTCGGCGGCGGCGCCACCAAGGAAAAGGTAACGGCGGCGTTCAAGATCATTCTTTCCGACCCTGCGGTCGAGGGCATCCTGGTCAACATCTTCGGCGGCATCATGCGTTGCGACATCATCGCCGACGGTATTGTCGAAGCTGCCAGGGAAGTGAATCTGTCGGTTCCGCTGGTTGTTCGCCTTGAAGGCACCAACGTCGAAAAGGGCAAGGAACTGCTTGCGCTTTCCGGCCTTCCTATTGTGTCAGCAGACAATCTGGGCGACGCTGCGCACAAGATTGTGAACCAGGTTAAGCTGGCCGCCTGAGCGAATTCCCTGCCTGCCCGAAAGCCTCTCTTAAAGGGCGCGGGCGGGCAGGTGCTCCCTCCTGGGAGAGGCATGAACTGGAGGTAAGACCATGAAAATTCTGGTGCCCGTGAAGCGGGTGATTGACTATAATGTCAAGCCGCGGGTGAAGATGGACGGGACCGGCGTCGATCTCGCCAACGTCAAGATGTCGATGAATCCGTTCGACGAGATCGCGGTCGAGGAAGCCATTCGCCTGAAGGAAAAGGGCGTCGCGACCGAGATCGTGGCGATTTCCATCGGTGAGGCCAAGGCGCAGGAAACGCTGCGCACCGCGCTTGCCATGGGTGCGGACCGCGCCATTCTGATCGCCAGCGAGACCGAGGTCGAGCCGCTGGGCGTGGCGAAGCTTCTCGCCAAGGTGGTCGAGGAAGAGCAGCCGGGCCTTGTGATCCTGGGCAAGCAGGCAATCGACGACGACAGCAACCAGACGGGTCAGATGCTTGCGGCGCTGCTCGGCCGTCCGCAAGGCACCTTCGCGTCCAAGGTCGAAGTTGAGGGGGACGCCGTCAGCGTGACCCGCGAGGTCGATGGCGGACTTGAAACCGTGAAGCTTTCGCTTCCCGCCATCGTCACCACCGACCTCCGCCTCAATGAACCGCGCTACGCTTCGCTGCCCAACATCATGAAAGCGAAATCCAAGCCGCTGGCGCAGAAAACCCCCGCCGACTATGGCGTGGACGTCACCCCCCGCCTTTCGACCCTCAAGGTCGCTGAACCGCCCAAGCGCGAAGCCGGCGTCAAGGTCGCTGATGTGGATGAACTGATCGGCAAGCTCAAGGCTTTGGGAGTGGCATGATGAAGACGCTGG
>DATEFI010000339.1:0-3378 GCA_035280705.1 Rhizorhapis sp.
GCGTGCGCGTCGCCGTCAAGGAGGACCTGCCCGTCCTGCAGGGAACGACAGCCACCATTCAGGGCGTAGGCTTCACCGGCGTTTCGGAGATTCAGCTTGATGGCGCGGTAAAGGGCGCGCCGCCCATCACCTGCCCCATTGAAAATCCGGAAACGGAATGCCCGGACGGCGTTCCTGTCATTCCGACCAAGCCTGGGGCGCTCGGTGAGCTTCTCAACAATGCTCCGCTGCTTGTCGAGCGGCTATCGACGCTCACCGAGCGGCTGACGGAGCTGCTGTCCGATCGCAATCAGAAGAGCATCGCCGCCATATTGGACAATGTCGAGCGGCTGACCGGTTCGCTGGCCGACCGTTCGCCGGAAATCGCCGCGACCTTGGCCGAGGCGCGGGTCGCCATCCAGCAGGCCGGAAAGGCTGCCGAGGAATTTTCAAGGCTCGCCGCCACCAGCAATGACATATTGGACAAGCAGGGCCGGCCGCTGGTCGCCGATCTGCAGAAATCGGTGCAGGCGGCGCGCACCAGCATGGAAAATCTCGACGCCGCCATTGGCGAGGCGCGGCCCGGTCTGCACACCTTCTCCACCCGAACCATGCCGGAGGTCGACCTGCTCGTGCGCGATCTTCGCACAATGTCGCGATCGCTGAGCGTGGTTGCGGAAAAGATCGACCAGCAGGGGGCGGGATCGCTACTGGGGTCGCCCAAGCTGCCGGATTATGAGGGGAAATGAGACAGCCCATGCGCCACCTTCTTCTGCCGCTCCTGCTGATTACGCCGCTTGCCGCCTGCGTCAATCTGGGGAGCAAGCCGCCCGAAAGGCTCTTGTCGCTGACCGCAAAGGCCAGCCTTGATGGCGGCACCGTCCGCACCAGTACTACAGGCCGCAGCTTGATTGTCGGCGTGCCTGAAACGCCCCGCATGCTGGAAACCAATCGGGTGCCGGTGCAGATGGACGATATCTCGGTCGCTTATGTGAAGGGCGGGCAATGGGTGGATCAGCCGGGCCGCTTGTTCCAGCGGCTCTTGTCGGAAGTCATTGCGGCGAAGACGGACCGGGTCATTCTGGACCCCGGCCTTTTCGGCGGCGAACCGGGGACCAGGCTGTCTGGTGAACTGCTCCGCTTCGGCGCTGACGCCCGCACCCGGCAGGCGGTTATCACCTATGATGCAACCTTGCTTGGGCCGGACGGATCAACCGTCATGAAAAAGCGGTTCAGCGCTGCGCGTCCGCTCAATGGCATTGACGCTACTGGGGTCGGCAACGCCCTTAATGAGGCCGCCAATGAAGTGGCTGGCCAGGTGGCGGAGTGGGTCGGACAGTAAGCTGGGCTGAAAAATGCAATAGACTGCCGGGCTATCCCGGCCTGCTGTGGAACCAGCGGAAGTGAAGGGGCGTTCCGGCTGGCCAGGAGCTTGTCATTCCAATGGACGATTTTCTGATCTTCCGTCCCGATGATGTCGACCTCAGCCAATCTCCGCTGCGCCGGGGTGTCGACGAGCCGACTTTTGTACTGGGAGCCTTTAATCCTGGCTTTGCACGCCTCCCCAGCGGTAATCTGATCATGATGGTGCGAGTGGCGGAAGCCTTGTCCGAACCGCTGCGGAACGAGCATATGCATTCGATCCGCTGGACCGAGGCCGGCTATATGCTCGATCCCCATCCGGCGAGCGATCTTGACTTTGACGATCCGCGCCAATGCCAGTTGAGAGGCAATGCGAACCGGCTGCTCACGCTGACCTCGCTGTCCTGGCTGCTTCCGGTGGAACTGACGCCGGACGGACGCGCCATTGTCGCCGTCCATTATGACCGCGCCATTGCCCCTTCGGCGTCCTTCCAGGATTATGGGGTAGAGGACGCGCGTATCAGCCGGATCGACGGCATTTACTATATGACGACCTGCGCCGTCAGCCCCGAGCGGCACTGCACGGCCCTCTACACATCGCGAAACGGCCTTGACTATGATCTGCAGGGCATCGTCCTCGATCATCAGAACAAGGACATGATCCTGTTCGAAGGCAAGGTCGGCGGCAAGTTCATGGCGCTGACCAGGCCCTTGGGCGAGGTCTATTTCGCCTATCCTCCCGATAGCCCCTATGCGGGCGGCCCGTCGATCCACCTGGCACAATCGCCGGACGCGCTCCACTGGAAGCCGGTCGATGCGCCTGGCATCAGGGCACGGAAAGGCTCCGCCTCCGCTGGCAAGGTTGGCGGCGGCAGCCAGCCGATCCTGACGGAGCAGGGCTGGCTTCTCATCTATCATGGCGTCGAGCCGCAGCAGACGGTGGGCATATATCGCAGCTTCTGGGCGCTCTTGGATGCGGACGATCCTTCACGCATATTGAGGCTGGAGGATGATGACCCGTTGCTGGAGGCAAATGCGGCGCTGACGGCGGACCTGACCGACCGGATGTATCTTCCCGCGCCAGTGGTTTTCACTACAGGCATTCTCGACGCTGGCGATCATTATATCCTTGCTAGCGGCGAGGCAGACCTTGCCTGCCGGATCACCCTGCTTCCCAAGGCGCGCTTCGCATGAGCTGGTGGGAACGGGCAGTCATCTATCAGATCTACCCGCGCTCCTTTCAGGATTCCAACAGCGACGGCATCGGCGACCTTAAAGGCATAGAGCAGCGGCTCGACTATCTGGTGGAGCTTGGCGTCGATGCCATCTGGATATCGCCCATTTTTCCGTCGCCGATGGCAGACTTTGGCTATGATGTGGCGGATTATTGCGGCATCGACCCTCGCTTCGGCACGCTTGAGGATTTCGACGCGCTGCTGGCAGCGGCGCATAAGCGCGGGTTGAAACTGTTGCTGGATTTCGTGCCGAACCATAGTTCGGACCAGCATCCCTGGTTCCTTGAAAGCCGCTCTTCCCGCGATAATCCCAGGCGGGACTGGTATATCTGGCGTGATCCGGCGCCCGGCGGCGGACCCCCCAATAACTGGATCAGCGACTTTGGCGGTCCGGCATGGGAATGGGACGAGGCGACCGGCCAATATTATTACCACGCCTTCCTGAAGGAACAGCCGGACCTCAACTGGCGCAACCCGGCAGTCGAACGGGCGATGCTGGACGTGCTGCGCTTCTGGTTCGGCCGAGGCGTGGACGGATTTCGGATCGATGTGCTCTGGCATATGGTGAAGCATGCCGATTTCCCCGATAATCCCCCAAATCCGGCGTTCACCCCAGCCATGGGCGAAATGCATCAGGTGCTGCAGCTCCATTCCACCGACCAGCCAGAGGTGCATGGCATAGCCGCAGAGATGCGGGCGGTAGCTGATAGCTATGGCGAACGCGTGCTCATCGGCGAGATCTATCTGCCGGTCGAACGCCTGATGGACTATTATGGCCGGGAGCGGCCGGGCGTGCACCTGC
>DATEFI010000340.1:0-4728 GCA_035280705.1 Rhizorhapis sp.
GCTCACCACTGATATCGCGCCCGGCTATGACCATATCACCTCCGGCATCGGCGCGGCCATGATCGGCTGGTACGGCACCGCGATGCTTTGCTATGTGACGCCCAAGGAGCATCTGGGCCTTCCCGACCGCGACGATGTGAAGGTCGGCGTCGTCACCTACAAGCTCGCCGCCCACGCTGCGGATTTGGCCAAGGGCCACCCTGCGGCGAAGGTCCGCGACGATGCGCTCAGCAAAGCCCGCTTCGAATTCCGCTGGCGCGATCAGTTCAACCTGTCGCTCGACCCCGATACGGCGGAACAGTATCACGACCAAACCCTGCCCGCGGAAGGCGCAAAGACGGCGCATTTCTGCAGCATGTGCGGACCTAAATTCTGCTCGATGAAGATCACACAGGAAGTGCGGGACTTCGCGGCGAAGCAGAATCAGGGGGCGGAGAGCTTTCTCGCCGCCGATGAGGCCGAGGCGGGGATGAAGGAGATGAGCGAAGTCTTCAAGGATAAAGGTGGGGAAATTTATTTACCGGCGGCGAAGTAATCTGTCGCGGTGTTTGCATGGGTTGGGTTATGTCTACGAAAAGTGGCGGATCGGCGAGCGGATGACATCGACGACCGAACCGGCCATCGGATGACGTCGGAGCAGATCAGCCGCCCTCGTCGCTGCCGCCTACCCCGAATTTTGCCATCACCTCCTGCCCCGTCAGCCGTTCGCGTTGGCCCGCGAAGTCGTAATAGTTCGGCTTATCGTCGATGAAGATTTCCTCGGCGAATTGGAAACCGTCGGCGCTGTCGAACAGGCCTGCGGTGAAGGAATAGCTGGCCGCCGGCTTATAATAATAGAAGAGATGCGTGCCGCACTCCCTGCAGAAGCCCCGCTCGGCCCAATCGGACGAGGGATAGCGGACGATATGTTCGCTGCCCTCCACCTCGGGATCGGTCACCATCTTGAGTGAAAGAAACGGCCCGCCGCACCATCGGCGGCACATGCCGCAATGACAAGCCTCAACATGAGGCTGGGGCGGCGTTATCCGCACCGTGATCGCTCCACATAGGCACTTTCCCTCGATCCTGTCCCTGGTCATATCCGACTCCTCATCCGGCACACCGATAATAGCGTCGCCAGCTGACTGACGAAGACGTCAGCTTCAAAAATCCGCTATGATGCCCTCAACCGCCCGGTGCGTATCCATAACGAGGGACAATTCCTCTTGGCCGAACGCTATCATATGGGCACCATAGGAAATCCGCTATATTTCTGCCGTTCTGGGCGAAGCGCACAAAAAAGTCGGCCAGATCATTCAAAATGCAGGGGACTGTGTAGCGCGAATGCTGAAAAATACGTTGATCGCCGTCATATCGGCGCTTTTCGCTCTAACACCAGGTTCCCTGCGCGCCTCTGATCATGCTTCTGGCCCCTCGGGCTCAGCTGCGGGTACGATCGACCGCTTTGCCGTTGAACGACGCATTTCGCCGGCTTTCGGTGGGCGGACTTTTGGAAATGCCGGCGCGTATGAAGTCATTATCGGCCGCATTTTTGCATCGCTCGATCCAGAGGCACGCATCAATCGCGCGATTGCGGAAATCGACAAGGCGCCGCGCAATGCGCTGGGCCGGGTGGAATATAGCACACAAGTGACGATACTGCGTCCCGTGGATCCGTCGCGGGCATCAGGCAATCTTGTATATGAAGTCATCAACCGGTCGCTCGGCGGGATCGATCCCAGGGACTGTCGCTTGATAAGACCGGGTTGTTCGACATATTGATGGAGCGAGGCGACGTCATTGTTGACGCCGCGTGGCAAGGCGAATTGACGCCGCGCCGGCAATCGAAAACCTGTCCCAGCTCCTGACCATGATGGGAAGCGAGCCGATCTACGCCGAACTTCCTCGCGCGCTGCAGAATGGCAAGCCGGTCAGGCGGCGAATCCGCCATGAGGTAGAGGCTTTCAGCCTTTTCGACGGCAGCCCCGTGACTCAGATAAGCCTTGCTTATCCCATCTCGGCCGAGCCCGGCCTCCGCGCCTTCTGGCGGCGGTATGAGGCCGATGTGCCTCGGCCGGTACCGCCCGGCGCCATCTCGGTCATTGACCGTTACACCCTTGGAATCCACCCGGTCGCGGGCGCCGTCACATATGACATAGTGTACGAGGCGACGGACCCGGTCGTGGCGGGGGTTGGCCTTGCCGCCCCGCGCGACCTGATAGCATTTCTCAGGCGGGAACAGGGTGACAACCGGCGCGGCCGCAATCCGCTCATCGATGCCGAGGGACAGCCCTTTATCAAGCGCGCTTATACCTTCGGCCTCTCTCAGAGCGGACGCTATCTGCGGACATTCCTATGGCAGGGCTTCAACGAAGACGCAGCGGGCCATCCAGTGTTCGACGGCATGTTGATCGTCCTCGCGGGTGGTCGGCGAGGCTATATGAACCAGCTTTTCGCCATGCCGGGGCTTATCCCGAACGAAATGGCGGGTCATCGGGACAGGCAGCAATTCCCCTTCGCCTACCCGGTCTTGCATGATCCGCTCAGCGGCACCACTGATGGCCTGCTCAAGCGATGCCAGGCGAGCGGCACCTGCCCCAAGATCATTCAGATCGACAGTGAGAATGAAGTGGCGGCGGGCTGGGGATGGATGTTGACGACCCGGCCCGATGGCCATCCCATCACCCGTCAGCCTGACAATGTCCGGCTTTATGCCATAGCAGGTGCGGATCATTCCGGCGGCAGCAGGCCAATGGCGATTTGCCGCGGGAAGGCCCCCGCCCCAATAGGATGGACACCGTTTGCGCGCGCGGCCTTGATCAATTTGGACGATTGGGTGCGGGCTGGAATATCCCCGCCGCCGACGCGCTATCCCTCGCTGCTCGACGGCACGCTTCTGCGCCTTGGCGAAGCACGAGATGCCTGGCCACATATTCCGGGCTATCCCTTCGTTGCGGTGCGCAACACGCCTGAATTCTGGGTGGCTGGCGAACCGCTGCCAAGATCGGCAGGCCGCTACCCCGTGCTCGCGCTGGCAAGCGATGCTGATGGAAATGCCCTTGGCGGCATCCACTCGCCTCTGCGCGCTGTACCCGTGGGCACTCTTTCTGGTATTTCAGTGCGTAGGGCCGGTTATGGAGAGGAGGATATCTGTCCTCTCGTTGGAGAATATATTCCCCTGCCATCGACCGCGAGTGAACGGGAAAGGTCCGGTGACAGTCGGCGCTCCATTGAGGAACGTTATCCGGGCGGTGAGGATCAGATAGCCAGGCTGCACCGCAAGGTTGTACAGGATCTGGTGAAGGAGCGCTATGTTCTGGAGCGCGATACCGGTAATTTCGGTTTTTGAAACGGTTCAGAGAACCCTCGCCCCGACCGGACACCGGCGTTGGGGTCCCGCCGACAAGCAACCGTTCCGTCGGCCAATGGCGCTCTGGCAAGCAGCCTCTGCGCATTGCAAATATTTTGCTATGTCATATCGGGAAAGCGACATGTTACCTGCCCGCACCTACAGCGTCACGATCAACCATGAATGGCAGACGCTTTACGAGAAGATTTGGCGACCGGAATTTTTCCCGAGATGGGCTTCCGGGCTAGCGGAGTCGGACCTTCGAAACGATGGTGATCATTGGCTTGCAGATGGTCCCGATGGCCCCGTTCGCATCCGCTTTACGCCCCATAATCTGTATGGGGTGATGGATCATTATGTGGACATTGGGGAGGGTACGGAGATCTACGTGCCGTTGCGCGTTCTGCAGAATGGAAGCGGCGCTGAGGTCATGCTGACGCTGTTCCGCCAGCCCTCCATGGACGATGAACGGTTCGCCTCCGACATCAAGTGGGTCAACCGGGATCTCAAAGCTCTGAAGAACTTGATCGAGGGGTAAGCGACGGGCCAAGCCGCGAAAGCGCTTGTCCGGCCTGAATAGTGGCAAAAAAAGTAAAGTACCGTTTCCTACGTGAGCAGGGCTGAGATGGATATTACGGAACGATTACGGAATTTGCACCGTCCGCCAGGAAACCGGCAGAAAAAGGTGGTGACCCCTACGGGAATCGAACCCGTGTTTCAGCCGTGAGAGGGCCGCGTCCTGACCGCTAGACGAAGGGGCCGCGCTTGGTGCGGGTGACTGCCTCTATAGCGCTTCTTCTCCGAATTCAAGCGGCCTTAGGGATGAAGGACGGCTCGGATGATGGCGGCGACCAGACCAAGCGCCGTGACGCTGCCCGCCCAGATGGCGGCGAACCATAGCAGGCGTTTCCATAGGGGCGCGGCGGGTTTTTGGGCGCCGGATCGCATCAGTGATATCCTTCCGTGCCAACCTTCCCCCGGAACACCCAATAGGCCCAGCCCGTATAGGCGAGGATGATGGGGACAAGGACCCCCGCCCCCACCAGCATGAAGAGCTGGCTCTGCTCGGGCGCGGCGGCTTGCCAGATGGTGACGCGTCCGGGAATGACATCCGGCCAGATCGAAATGGCAAGACCGGTCATGGACAGCCCGAACAGGATGAGCGTCAGCAGGAAGGGGAGATAATCGCGCCGCCGCCCTATGCTCCGCCAGAGGAGAAAGGCGGTAAGAGCGACGAGCAGCGGCATTTGCGCGGCGGCAAGCACGCCCGGCCAGGCGAACCAGGCGCGGTGATATTTCTCCTCAAGAAAGGGCGTATAGGCGCTGACCGCCAGGATCGCCGCGACGAGCGCCAGCCCCAGGGGCCGCGCATAGCGCCGGGCGAGCGCCTGAAGCTCGCC
>DATEFI010000341.1:0-2430 GCA_035280705.1 Rhizorhapis sp.
GCAATAACGTGGGCGCTTGACGCACCCAATGCCTTCGCTACGAAAGCAAGCATGAGTGACGACCTGCCCGATAGCCTGATTCCCTATGACGAGATCGTACAGGAGGCGCTGCGGGCAGTGGTCGGCCGCGTTCTGGGCGAGGTCGAAGCGTCGGGCGGGCTTCCGGGTGCCCATCATTTCTATATCACCTTCAAGACCGCAGCATTGGGCGTTTCGATACCGAAACATCTTTCGGAACGCTTTCCCGATGAGATGACCATCGTGCTTCAGAACAAGTTCTGGGACCTGAAGGTCGATCATTCAGGCTTTGAAGTAAGCCTTACCTTCAACCAGGTTCCGGCGCAGCTCGTCATCCCCTTCTCTGCCATCACCGCCTTCGTCGATCCCGCGGTGAATTTCGCACTCCAGTTCCAGGTGCAAGGCGGCGGCGAGGAGCCCGAACCGCATGAGGAAGCCGAAAACGACGCGCCAACGCCCGCCGAGGATGGCTCCAACGTCGTGACGGTGGATTTCGGCAAGAAGAAATAAGGGTCGGGGCTGGCAGTCAATTCGGTCTATGCCCACATTGTCCTTACCGATCCGTTCGCCCTGAACCTGTCCCCTTGGAAAAAGAACGTCGAAGGGCCTGGTCCGAATGGGATCGGAATACCGGAGGTCTGCCATGTCCGAGACGCGCATAGAAACCGATTCCATCGGCGCCATCGAGGTCCCGGCAAGCGCCTATTGGGGGGCACAGACCCAGCGCAGCATCGAAAATTTTCCCTTTGGCCCGTCCGAACGCATGCCCATCGGCATCATTCATGCGCTGGCGATCGTCAAGCAGGCCGCCGCCCGGGTGAATGGTCATCATGGCATGGACAGCAAGATCGCGGTGGCGATCGAGGAGGGCGCCATTGCCGTCCGCTCAGGCGAACTGGACGACCAGTTTCCGCTGGTCATCTGGCAGACGGGGTCCGGCACCCAATCCAACATGAACGTCAATGAGGTGATTGCCGGCTATGCCAATGAGCAATTGACGGGCAAGCGCGGGGGCAAGGAGCCGGTCCACCCCAATGATCATGTCAATCGCGGCCAGTCATCCAATGACAGCTTTCCCGCCGCGATGCACATTGCCGCCGCCCGAGCATTGCATGGACAGTTGCTTCCGGCGCTCACCAGCATGCACAGCCGCCTTTCCGAGCAGGCCGAACGATGGGCGGGCATCGTCAAGATCGGCCGCACGCACCTTCAGGACGCAACACCGCTGACGCTGGGGCAGGAATTTTCGGGCTATGCCGCTCAGATCTGCGCCAATATCGAGCGGCTGTGGGACGTGCAGCCGCGCCTGCATGCCCTAGCGCAGGGCGGAACCGCCGTGGGTACGGGGCTCAACGCTCCAAAAAATTTCGACGAGGACATGGCGCGCGAAATCGCCGCCATCACCGGCCTGCCCTTCACGGCGGCACCCAACAAATTCGCGGAGCTTGCCGCGCACGACACGCTGGTCGAGCTTTCGGGCGTGCTCAACACTTTGGCGGTTTCCCTGACGAAGATCGCCAACGACATCCGGCTGTTGGGGTCGGGGCCGCGCTCCGGCCTTGGCGAGCTTATGCTGCCCGCCAATGAACCGGGCAGTTCGATCATGCCGGGCAAGGTCAACCCCACTCAATGCGAGATGCTGACCATGGTCGCAGCGCAAGTGATCGGCAACCATGCCGCCGTCACGGCGGGCGGGATGCAGGGGCATATGGAACTCAATGTTTTCAAGCCGCTGATCGGCGCCAATGTGCTCCGCTCGATCCAGTTGCTCGCGACGGGAGTGGACAGTTTCGTGGAGCGAACGCTCGATGGCCTGCAGCCTGATCGCAGCCGAATTTCGGAGCTTGTCGAACGCTCGCTGATGCTGGTGACCGCCTTGGCGCCCGAGATCGGCTATGACAAGGCGGCGAAGATCGCCAAACATGCGCATGACAAGGGTCAGACATTGAAAGCGGCAGCGCTTGAACTTGGCCTTGTCGACGCTGCCACGTTTGACCGGCTGGTCCGGCCGGAAAACATGGTGGGGCAGAAGGAGTGATTGCCTGGGGACGGCCGCCGCCCCTATAATGCCCCTGACAGACAGGGGAGGAAGCATTGGTCCTGCACAAGATCGCCACCGCGGTTCTCGCCAATCATGTGAAGTCCGAGACGGGCAAGGCCGGGGCGCTGGGCATGCTTGCCGGGCTGGCGGCCACCACCTTGCTGCGCCGCTCCGTCCCCGGTGCGGTCGTCATCGGCGGCGTGGTCGTTGCACGCCAGCTTATCAAGATGAAACGCAGCGCCGACGCCCGCCGGGCCGCCGAAGCCGAGAGCGAAGCCGCCGAAAAGGTGGCCCGCGAGCGGGATAGCGTGTAAGTCGCGTCACCCCTTGACCTCACCCCATGCCTTGCGTCACTAGCGGTCATGGCAATT
>DATEFI010000342.1:0-3205 GCA_035280705.1 Rhizorhapis sp.
CTCCATGCCAAGGTCCTCAAAGCCCACGACCTTCGATCCCTTGATCGCGCGGGCCACCAGATAGGCCGCACCGCCGACCGCCATCAGATAGGCGGACTTGTGGTCCTTGATCGCATCGATGGCCATTGGGCCCCGTTCCGCCTTGCCGACCATGGCGAGCAGGCCCTTTTCAAGCATCATGCGTGTGAATTTGTCCATTCGCGTGGCAGTGGTCGGGCCGGCGGGGCCGACGATTTCCTCGCCCACCGGATCCACCGGGCCGACATAATAGATGACGCGGCCCTTGAACTCGACCGGCAGCTCCTCGCCCTTCGCCAGCATGTCCTGGATACGCTTGTGCGCGGCGTCGCGGCCCGTCAGCATCTTGCCGTTCAGCAACAGGCGGTCACCATGCTTCCAACTCTGAACGACTTCCGGCGTCAGCTTGTCCAGGTCGACGCGGATCGCTTCCTTGCTCGGCGTCCAGTTGACGTCCGGCCATTCGGAGAGCTTGGGTGCCTCGAGATAGGCAGGACCCGAACCGTCCAGCGTGAAATGCGCATGACGCGTGGCCGCGCAATTGGGAATCATCGCGATGGGCTTGGACGCGGCATGGGTCGGCCAGTCCATGATCTTGACGTCAAGGATGGTCGAAAGCCCGCCCAGACCTTGCGCGCCAATGCCAAGCGCATTGACCTTGTCGAAAATCTCGATCCGCAGCTCCTCGATCTTGTTCTGCGGCCCGCGTTCCTTGAGCTGCGCCATGTCGATCGCGCCCATGAGCGATTCCTTGGCGAGCAGCACCGCCTTTTCCGCCGTGCCGCCGATGCCGATGCCCAGCATGCCGGGAGGGCACCAGCCAGCGCCCATCTGCGGCACCATTTCCAGCACCCATTCAACGATATTGTCGGAAGGATTGAGCATCTTGAACTTGGATTTGTTCTCCGACCCGCCGCCCTTGGCCGCCACATCGATGCTCACCTTGTCGCCCGGCACCATTTCGACATGCAGGACCGAAGGGGTATTGTCCTTGGTATTGACGCGGCTGAACGCCGGGTCCTTGAGGATGGAGGCGCGCAGCGGGTTTTCCGGATTGCGATAGGCGCGCCGCACGCCCTCGTCGACGACCTCCTGCAGGCTCTTGTCGCTCTCGAGCCGGCAATTTTGCCCCCATTTCACAAACACCGTGACAATGCCTGTATCCTGGCAGATCGGCCGATGCCCCTCGGCGCACATGCGGCTATTGGTGAGGATCTGCGCGATCGCGTCCTTGGCGGCGGGGCTTTTCTCCGCCTCATAGGCAACGCCCAGCGCCCGGATATAATCCATCGGGTGATAATAGCTGATGAACTGCAGCGCGTCGGCGACGCTTTCGACAAGATCGGCTTCCCTGATCACGACGGTCACGATGGCGATTCCTTCATTTCCAGCACGGTCAACGGGCGCCGCTTTACCGCTTATGCGTAATCTGTCCAGAGGGACTGCCGATTGCGGCTGGTCAAGCGAGGCGGGCAAGGTTAATGCTCCAACCCGACACAGGGCAAATTGACCCGCCACTTTCCTCCCCCTATGTGCGATGCAACATTGTCGCTGATTGGGAGACTCCGCCTATGAAGAAACTATATCCAAGCGCCCAGGCGGCCTTGGACGGCCTGCTATTCGACGGCATGCAGATTTGTGCCGGCGGTTTCGGCCTGTGCGGAATCCCCGAGCGTCTGATCGACGCGGTCCGGGATTCGGGCGTCAAGGACCTGATCGTCGCATCCAACAATGCCGGCATCGACAATGAAGGCCTGGGCAAGCTGCTGCGCACGCGTCAAATCAAGAAGATGATCTCTTCCTATGTCGGCGAGAACAAGGAGTTCGAGCGGCAATATCTCTCCGGCGAATTGGAGGTCGAGTTCTGCCCGCAAGGGACGCTCGCCGAGCGCTGCCGCGCGGGCGGCGCCGGCATCCCCGGCTTCTATACCAAGACCGGCGTCGGCACCAAGGTCGCGGAAGGCAAGGAAGTGAAGGTCTTCGACGGCCAGGAATATATTCTGGAACGTGGCATCTTCGCTGATCTGGCGATCATCAAGGGCTGGAAGGCCGACGAGGCAGGCAACCTCATCTTCCGCAAGACCGCACGCAATTTCAACCAGCCCATGGCGACCGCGGCAAAGATCTGCGTCGCCGAAGTCGAGGAGGTGGTGCCCACCGGCAGCCTCGATCCCGACAGCATCCACCTGCCCGGCATTTATGTGAGGCGCATGATCGTGGGTGCGCCCTATGACAAGAAGATCGAATTCCGAACCGTTCGCCAGAGGGAGACGGCATAATGGCCTGGACGCGTGATGAAATGGCCGCCCGCGCCGCAAAGGAGCTCAAGGACGGCTTCTATGTGAACCTTGGCATCGGCATTCCGACGTTGGTGGCGAACCATATCCCGCCCGGCGTCGAAGTGACGCTGCAGTCGGAAAACGGCATGCTCGGCATCGGTCCCTTCCCCTATGAGGATGAAGTCGACCCCGACCTCATCAATGCGGGCAAGCAGACGATCAGCGAACTGGCCTCCTCCAGCTATTTCAGTTCTGCAGACAGCTTCGCCATGATCCGGGGCGGCCATATCGACCTCACTGTCCTTGGCGCCATGGAAGTGGCTGAAAATGGCGACATCGCCAACTGGATGATCCCGGGCAAGATGATCAAGGGCATGGGCGGCGCGATGGATCTGGTCGCTGGCGTCAAGAAGATCATTGTCGTCATGGAGCACACGTCGAAGGACGGCAGCGCAAAGTTCATCCCCGCATGCACCCTGCCGCTCACCGGCAAAAATGTGGTGGACATGATCATCACCGACCTCTGCGTCTTCCAGCGGCCCGATCACAGCAGCCTGTTCAAACTGATCGAACTTGCTCCCGGAGTGATGGCGGAGGAAGTCGCGGCAAAGACGACGGCCCATTATTTGAGCTGAGATCAAATCTCATCCGTTTGGGCTGAGCCTGTCGAAGCCCCCTCCTTTCTTCCCGAAAAAGGGGGCCCTTCGACTGGCTCAGGCAAACGAAGCGCTTGCGCAAAAGTTTGCGCTCACAGGCACAATGTGACGAACCTCTCTCAGCTTCATACAAGCTGACTCGTTTTCCATGCTGATCACCGCATTTACCTTGCGGAACGGCGGAAATCCGGACAAATATAGGGCCATGAGCAAAAGCCATGGTCGCAGACGGATTGGGAGAGGGAACAAAGG
>DATEFI010000343.1:0-3061 GCA_035280705.1 Rhizorhapis sp.
ATGGTCGGCTATTTGCGGCTCAACCGCAATATTGGCCCGGAGGTGGAAGATCTGAGGGACCGCGAGGAACTTCGTTTGGGCGCGCGGTTGCAGGTGACGCGCTACTGGTCCGTCTTCGGCTCGACCGTCGTGGACCTGACGGACAGCAAGGAAGATCTCAATTCCGTGGCGGATGGATATGAGCCCGTACGTCACCGGCTGGGCATCGCTTATCAGGATGATTGCCTTGAGATGGGCCTGACCTGGCGGCGGGACTATCAGCAGGCGGGTGACGCCCGGCGCGGCAACACTTATCTGCTGCGGCTGGCTTTTAAGAATCTTGGCATATAAAAGAGCCGCCGGAGCAGCTGGCGCCACAGGCCGTGGCGTGCGCTTGCTAAGCTGCGGTTCAGCCAATCGGTGGCAGAAGCAGGCTGTGTTGGAGAATTTTGCGATAATGGAGCGAGGATTGCGGGTGAAGACCGGGCCGGGGCGTCTTTTCAGGAAAAACTTGTTGGCCTTGGCCTGCTGTGGCGGGATCATGGCCGCAGGCGCGGGCGGCGCATCGGCACAGGCGCCAGCACAACCGCCGGAGCAGAACAACCTCAACATCCCGCAGGACGTAACGCTGTTCGGTAAAACCGATCCGAACATCCGCAAGGCAACGGCCGTCATCAATGGCGAGATCATCACCGGCACCGACGTGGACCAGCGCCTTGCTCTCATCGTCACTGCCAATGGCGGCAAGGTGAGCGACGAGGAAAAGGAAAGGCTGCGCCTGCAGGTCCTGCGCAATCTTATCGATGAAACGCTGCAGATCCAGGAAGCGAAGGCGAACGACATCACGGTCGACCGGGCCGAAATCGAGCAGAGCTATGCTCGCGTTGCCCAGAATTTCGGCCGCTCGCCGCAGCAATTCGATGAATATCTGCGCACCCAGGGCAGTTCCTCCGCCAGCATCAAGCGCCAGATCGAAGGCGAACTGGCCTGGAGCCGCCTGCTCCGCCGCAATGTGCAACCCTTCGTCAACGTGGGCGAGGAGGAAGTGCAATCAATCATCGACCGGCTGAAGGCGGCCAAGGGCGAGGACGAATATCGCATCGGCGAAATCTATCTCTCCGCCACGCCGGACAATGCCGCCCAGATCCAGGCGAATGCCCGGAACATCATTCAGCAGATCCAGCAAGGCGGATCGTTCCAGGCCTATGCCCGGCAGTTTTCCGAAGCCTCGACGGCGGCGGTCGGCGGCGATCTCGGTTGGGTGCGGCTTGCTCAGCTCCCCAATGAACTGGCCGTCGCGGCGCGAGAGATGCAGGTGGGCCAGATTGCCGGACCCGTTTCGCTTCCCGGCGGTTTTTCCGTCCTCTATGTCATAGACAAGCGCAAGGTCCTCACCAGTGACCCGCGCGACGCGGTTCTCAGCCTCAAACAGTTGAGCGTGGTTTTCCCCGCCGGCACTACGCAGGCGCAGGCTTCCGTCAAAGCCAGCGAATTTGCCACAGCTACCCGCAAGATTCAGGGCTGCGGCACCGCGAATGAGATCGCTGGGCAGATCGGCGCCGACGTCGTCGACAATGATCAGATCCGTATCCGGGACCTGCCCCTGCCTTTGCAGGACACCTTGATGACCCTTCAGGTCGGCCAGGCAAGCCCGCCCTTCGGATCAGTGAAGGACGGCGTGCGGGTACTGGTCCTTTGCGGCCGTGACGACCCGCAGGATGCAGGAGCGCCCTCCTTTGAGCAGATCATGGCGCAACTGGAGGACGAACGGGTCAACAAGCGTGCGCGTATCTATTTGCGCGACCTGCGGCGGGATGCGGTCATCGACTATAATTGAACGGAGCTGCCGATAGCATGAGCATAGCCCCCTTCGCTGTCTCCCTTGGTGATCCGGCAGGCGTCGGTCCCGAAATTGTCGCCAAGGCATGGGAGCAGCGGCACGAGCGGGCATTGCCTTGCTTCTTTGCCGTGGGTGATGTCGCGTCCCTGGCAGCCGTGTGGGACGGTCCGGTCGCCCGCATCGAGGACCCAAGCAAGGCGGTAGCGGCCTTCAATGAGGCCCTTCCCTGCCTTCATATCGACGAATGCGGCCCGGTGACCCCCGGCCAGCCGACCTATGAAGGCGCGCGCTGTGCACTCCAGTCACTGGAGCTGTCCGCCGGCCTGGCGCGGTCAGGATCAGCGGGCGGCATCGTCACTGGACCAATTTCGAAGAAGCAGCTTTACTCGGTCGGCTTCACCCATCCGGGGCAAACGGAATTCATCGCCGAACGCTGCGGCGTCGCGCGATCCAATGCTGTGATGATGCTCATGGGCCCCTCGCTTCGAGTGGTGCCGATCACGACGCATATGCCACTTAAGGAAGTATTTGAGGTGCTCAGCGTCGATCTCATCAAGGCCCGCGCGCATGCAGCGGTGAAGGGTCTGCAAAGGAACTTCGCGATCGATAAACCGCGGGTCGCGCTCGCCGGCCTCAATCCGCATGCTGGCGAAGAAGGCGCGCTGGGGATGGAGGAGATCGAGATTTTCGCTCCCGCCATCGAACAGCTTCGTGCAGAGGGGATCGATATAAGCGGGCCCTGGTCGGCCGACTCCATGTTTCACGATCGGGCGAGATGCACCTATGATGTGGCGCTTTGCCCCTATCATGACCAGGCGCTTATTCCGGTGAAGACGCTGCATTTTGACGATGGCGTCAACATGACGCTGGGTCTGCCCATCGTTCGCACGTCCCCCGACCATGGCACCGCCTTCAACATTGCAGGCAAGGGGGAAGCACATCCCGGCGCCATGATTGCTGCAATCGAGACCGCAGCAATTTCGGCGGAGAACCGGCTCACCTATTGCCGGTCGGCGGGCTGAGCCAGCCACCATGCAACTGCCACCGCTAAGGGATGTGATCGCTCGCCATGGTCTGCGTGCCAGCAAGGCGCTGGGTCAGAATTTCCTGCTCGACGAACAGCTTCTTGACAGAATTGCCGCCATTCCGGGCTCGCTCGAAGGAAAGACCGCCTATGAGGTCGGTCCCGGCCCAGGGGGCCTGACGCGCGCCTTGCTACGGGCGGGAGCGCGAGTGATCGCG
>DATEFI010000344.1:0-5161 GCA_035280705.1 Rhizorhapis sp.
CCCTGGTCGATGGCGTGACGCTGCTCGGCGGGATTCGTTATACCGACATCGATCGCAGCTATGTCGGCTGCACGCGGGACAATGGCGACGGCAGCGTGGCCGGATCCGGTTTCTTCCCCGGCGCGGTGCCAGGCGGCTGCGTCACGTTCCTGACGAGCGGAACCGTTGGCGAGGTCAACAGCGAACTGAACCAGGACAATATCTCTTGGCGAGCCGGACTGAACTACAAGCCCAAGGATGATGTGCTGCTGTATGCAACCGTCAGCAAGGGCTGGAAGTCCGGCAGCTTCCCGCTGCTGTCGGCGGCGATCGAACAGCAGACGCAGCCGGTGACACAGGAAAGCGTCTTGGCCTACGAGGTAGGTTTGAAAGCGACGGTTGATCGCACGCTGCAATTCAACGCGGCCGCCTTCTACTATGATTACAGGCAGAAGCAAATCCGCGGCTTCGGCGACTTCCCGCCTTTCGGCACGCTGGAGGCACTGGTCAACATACCCAAGTCGCGGGTGATCGGGTTCGAGGCGAATGCGGTGTGGAGGCCCGCACGGGGGCTGACGATCTCGCCGTCGGCGACTTACGTGAACTCGAAGATCAACGATGACTTTGTCAACATTAATCCGCGGTCTCAGGTACAGAACTTCCGCGGCGAAAGCTTCCCCTACACGCCGCGTTGGTCCGGCAACACGGACGTGGAATATCGCTTCGACCTCTCCTCAAATCTTGAGGCGTTCCTGGGCGGCAACGTCAGTTACCGCACCAAGACCAACACGGCGCTGGGTGGAATCCAAGCTTTCGAGATCAAGGGTTATACCCTGCTCGATCTGCGCGCGGGCGTCGAGGATGATGGCGGCCGGTGGCGGGCCAGTGTGTGGGGCCAGAACCTGACCGATAAATATTACGTTATAACGGTCGCGCATCTCAGCGACGGCATCACGCGCTATGCCGGGCGCCCGATCAACCTGGGCGTCAGCTTGGCCTACCGTTACTAACCAGAAGCGTTCGGCGCCTCCGGCCGGATCAACACAAGTGCTGCCTGAGCACCGGTTACGGCTTGGGCGACGACTTGCTCCGGTTGGGGCAGCGGCCCGGAGGCCGGGGAGGAACTCGCCCGCCGCAACGCGGAGATTCACCGCGTGCGCGCCCGCATCGAAGGCGTTCGGGCGGTTGCCGCACAACCTCAACCAGCAGCCGACCGACTGACCCTCCCCGCGCAGCTTTCCCCACCCGCGCACTGGTCTCATCAAGCAGTTGCAGCGATCTTGATCTTCAGTTCCTCGATCATCCTGTCGCGCATGATGAATTTCTGCACCTTGCCCGTAACGGTGAGCGGGAAGGACTCCACGAAGCGGACATAGCGAGGCACCTTCTGGTGCGCGATCCGGCCGCGACAGAAGTCCTTAAGCTCCTCCTCGGTCAGAGACTGGTTCGCGTGCAATATCACCCAGGCGCAAAGCTCCTCACCATAGCGGTCGTCGGGCACGCCGAAAAGCTGGACGTCCCTGATCGCAGGGTGGCCATAGAGAAACTCCTCGATCTCGCGCGGATAGAGATTTTCACCGCCGCGAATGACCATATCCTTGAGACGGCCTACGATATTGCAAAAGCCTTCATCATCAATAATGGCAAGATCACCGCTGCGCATCCAGCCGTCCTCGTCCTTGACGGCCGCTGTCTGCGCCGGATCGTTCCAGTAGCCCAGCATCACCGAGTAGCCGCGCGTGCACAGCTCGCCTGGAGCGCCGAACGGCACGACCTTACCTTCCGTATCGACAATCTTGACCTGAAGATGTGGATGCACGCGCCCGACGGTTGAAACCCGGCGCGCGAGCGGATCGTCGGTCGCGCTTTGAAAGCTCACCGGACTTGTTTCCGTCATGCCATAGCAAATCGTCACCTCCGACATGTGCATCTGGTCCGCCACGCGCCTCATCACCTCGACCGGGCAGGGCGAGCCCGCCATGATGCCTGTTC
This sequence comes from Rhizorhapis sp., assembly GCA_035280705.1. Taxonomy (GTDB): domain Bacteria; phylum Pseudomonadota; class Alphaproteobacteria; order Sphingomonadales; family Sphingomonadaceae; genus Rhizorhapis. The sequence continues at coordinate 1,972 of DATEFI010000344.1, forward strand.
TGAGGCTCGACAGGTCGAACTCGTCGAAGCGTGGATGGTCGAGTTCGGCGATAAACATCGTCGGCACGCCGTAGAGCGCCGTGCAGCGCTCCGCCGCCACCGCCTCGAGCGTCGCGAGGGGATCAAAGCCCTCTCCCGGATATACCATCACAGCGCCATGGACGAGGCATGCAAGATTGCCCATCGACAAGCCGAAGCAGTGGTAGAGCGGAACTGGAATGCATAATTTGTCGGTGACCCCGAGCTTAATCCCCTTGCCGACGAACTTGCCGTTGTTCAGAATATTGCGGTGACTCAGCGTGACCCCTTTGGGCGATCCTGTAGTTCCGCTGGTAAACTGGATGTTTATCGGATCCAGTGGCGAAAGCCCAGCCTCGACTTCCTTCAGCCGCACAGCGCCGGCAGTTGCGCCTCTCGCCTCGACATCGGCGAACGACAACGCCCCCTTGAGAGTTACGCCGCCCATTTGGATGACGTGGCGGAGATCGGGAAGCCGGCTCGAAACGATGCCATCCGCCAGTTCGGCCAATTCCGGCAGCACCGCCTCAATCATGGCAGGATAGTCGCTGGTCTTGAACGGCGGTGACAGGACGATGGCGCGGCAGCCGGACTTCGCCAGCGCATATTCCAGTTCAGAAAGACGATAGGCCGGATTGATCGTGACGAGAATGAGGCCTGCCTTGGCCGCCGCGAACTGCGTCAACGCCCATTCGAACCGATTGAGCGACCAGATGCCAATACGGTCTCCGGGCTCCAGCCCGATCTCTAAAAAGCCGGAGGCCAGCGCCGACACCCGCTCACCCAGTTCGGCCCAGGTCAGCCGCACTCCCTGACCTCGGTCTATCAATGCAAGGCGCTCGCCCCAGCGCGCCACCGTCGCGCCGAGCGCGCTACCAATCGTTATTTCCAGAAGCGGATCCTCGGTGGGACCGGCAACATGGCTGAGCATATGATGGTACTCCACTGCCTTCCCCCGGCATCGTCATACTGCAGGTGGAGATCACCAGCTTCGCTGCATGGCTACCGATCGGTTCAAAAAGCTTGCGTCGGGAATCGTACTAACCGCTCCTTATTCAACCATCTTCCGGCAATTGTGAAGAACAAACTCTCAATCGCATCCGCCTAGCAATATCGGTCCCGCTCCAGGGGCCCGCCGACAAGCGACGTTGGGAATAAAAAGCGGCACGGATGAACCTCGGTCCCACGTTGAAGTTTTCGGGCACCGTGTCGACTGTCCCGGCGTCAAGGTCAGCCACCAGCAGCACTGAGACGCGGTCTGTTCAAATCGCCGTCATAAAATGATTTAGGGGATGATATTTGGCTTTTTGACAACGAATCCCTATTTCCAAAGGTTATAAATTTCCCAGCAAAGCCTGCCACAAAGTATGCCGGAGGCGACCCCGGCTGATTACCATAGGATACTGATTTTTCTGATCTTTCAAGCAGCAAAACGGACCGGGAGACGCCCCGAAAGCATGGCTTGACTTGATTGATTTTTCACGTATCGTTAATGCTTCGCCGGACGTGTTGATTGGAGAAATTTCCACTTTTCGGCCAATAGACCGGTTCAGGATCCGGCAGAAAAATCAGCACCGATCAGGGGGTCTTCATGGCGCGTTCTGTTTTCAAAGCTGTTCTTCTCTCCACTGCCGCAGCGACCCTGGCCGCAGCGCCTCCCCTCTTCGCGCAAGGCGCCGGGAACAGCAGCACCGGCGACGGGTTGGATATTGTCGTCACCGCGCAGAAGCGCGAGCAAAACATCAATGACACAAGCCTGTCCATCACCGCTCTTGGCGCCGCCGGCCTAGAAGCGCTGGGACGCCAGGATGTGACAGCGCTGGCGGGCCAAGTACCGGGCTTGCAGGTGAACCAATACAGCCCGACGATCACAGTATTCAACCTGCGTGGCGTGTCACAGAACGATTTTGGCGATTCACAGGAAGCGCCCGTCGCATTCTACAATGATGAAGTCTATGTGAGCGCCCTGGGCGCGATCAGCGGTCAGACGTTCGACCTCGAACGCGTCGAAGTGCTGCGCGGGCCGCAGGGCACGCTGTTCGGACGCAATGCCACCGGCGGTCTTGTCCAGATCGTGACCGCAAAGCCGACCGGCAGCTTCGAAGGCTTCATCACCCTTACCGGCGGCAGTCACGGCCAGTTCGCGACCGAGGCAGCCATCAGCGGCCCCTTGAGCGACCGCGTGCGTGGGCGGCTTTCCTTTACCTCCAACCACCACGGCGGATATATCGACAATGACATCGGCCCTGACCGCGGGGGCACTAAATTCTATGCCGGGCGTGCGCAACTGGAAGCCGATGTTGGCAGTCGCGGCAAATTGTCGCTGAAACTTCAGGGGCTGCGCAATGATCATGACCGCACATCGGGAGCCTATTCCCATGTGGCACTTGGCGTCAATGAAGACGGGCTCGGCTACGCCCTTGCTGCGGACGAGGATTTCTGGGGAACCTGCGCGGGTTGCGATGCTTTTGGCTATCGTGATGCGGATGGCGATCCCTACACAGGATCATTCAACTTCGACGGCCGTTTCAACCGCAAATATTGGAGCGCGACCCTCCGCTACGACCATGAATTCGACGGCTTCGATTTCGTTTCGATAACCGACTATCAGGATCTGGAAAAATCCTATTCCGAAGACACGGACATGTCGCCCGCCCCGGTCTTCGTCTATCGGACCAACCAGGATCTCTATCAACTTTCGCAGGAACTTCGTCTTTCCGGCAAATCCGATAAGCTGACCTGGCTTGCCGGCCTCTACGGCCTGAAGATCGTTACCAACAACGTGAACCAGGTAGACCTTCTCAGCGGTACGCCGGATTCGCTTGTGGCCGATTATGATGGCCGCCAGAAGACGGAGTCGCTGGCCGTGTTCGGACAAGTGGAATATGCTTTCGCCCCGGAAGTCTCGCTGATCCTGGGCGCCCGCTATAGCTGGGACTGGAAAGAGCACTGGCTTACGGTCGTGCAGACCTATTTTGATGGGTCGTCGGACCGTTTCGAATTCAACCCTACCCTTTTCCCCGATCTGGCAAAGCTCAAGTTCGACAACTACTCCCTCAAGGCCCAGGTCGATTTCCGTCCCACTGACGGCGTGCTGATCTATGCCGGTGTGAACCGGGGCACCAAAAGCGGAGGTTTCGGCGTCCAGTCGTTCATTCCCGACCCGGCGACC
>DATEFI010000345.1:0-2265 GCA_035280705.1 Rhizorhapis sp.
AGCAGCATTGGGAGGATCCTCAAATAAGAAAGATGTCGCCGGCATGAATGGCATGGCTGGTCCCGTTCGCCAAGCGGAGGATCAGCGCGCCGTCATTATCGAGCCCGGCGAAGAGGCCCTCAAGCGTGGAGCCGTCGGGCAAATTGGCTTTCAGTGCAGTTCCGGGCGGATGGGCATGTTTCAGCCAATAGGTGCGGATCGGCGCAAGCCCTTGCCCCCGCCAAATCTCCAGCCACCGGGCGAAAATCTCTGCGAGCGTCTCGAGAAAATAGCCGGGGCCGACATTTCCCGCCCCGCACGCGGCCAGACTAGTTGCCGGCCGATCGGGCAACTCAGGATGATGCGCAATGTTGAGCCCAATACCTATGATGATCGCATCGCCCGCTCGTTCAAGCAGCATTCCGCAGAGCTTCGCGCCTTCGACCAGCAGATCATTGGGCCATTTGATAATCACCTTGTCCGGCGGCAGGAAAAGGCCTGCCGCTTCATGCATGGCAACGGCGGCAACCAGCGCCAACGTGCCGGGCGGCGGGTCATAGGGGCGTAACCGGACGATGGTGGAGCAATAAAGATTGCCCTGAGGACTTTCCCAGCGGCGCGCAAGGCGGCCCCGCCCCCCGGTCTGGCGCTCGGCCCGCAGCCAGAGACCTTCCGGTACGCCCTGCCCCGCAAGCGCGATGAGATCGGCGTTGGACGAGCCTGTTTCAGCGATGGTGCGGATATTGGCTGTCATGACAATCCCCTCCCCGGCCGGAGAGGGGACCCTAACATCAGAACAGGGCCTGCGCGGCTGCGGCGGTGGCGCTGTCCAGCATGGGATTCAGCAGATAGCCAAAGACGATGATGACCGCGCAAACCGTAATAATCCCATTCTCGACGAAGCTGCCGCCGCGCGCATATTCCGGGGCTGGCTCGTCGAAATACATGATCTTCACGATCTTGATATAGTAGAAGGCGCCGATCACCGAAGCCGCGATACCGATGGCGGCAAGAGCGGTGAGGCCAGCGCCCACCGCTGCATCGAACACCAGGAATTTCGCCCAGAAGCCGAAGAGCGGCGGGATACCGGCAAGGCTGAACATGAAGATGGCGATGGCAGCCGCAAGGCCCTTACGGGACTGCGACAGGCCGGCAAGGCTGGAGATTTCCTCCACCGGATTGCCGTCCGCATCGCGCATCTGCAGCACACAGGCGAAGCTGCCCAGCGTCATCACCACATAAATGGCGAGATAGCTGAGGACTGCGGCCACCCCTTCTTTGGTCCCGGCGGCAAGGCCGATCAGCGCGAAACCGATATTGTTGATCGAGCTGTAGGCCAGCAGCCGCTTGATATTGGTCTGGTTGATCGCAGCGACACCGCCAAGCACGATGGAGGCAAGCGCCAGGAAGATGATGATCTGCTGCCAGGCGCTGCTGCCCGGGCCCATGGCTTCGATCGCCACGCGGACGGTGAGACCGAGCGCCGCCACCTTGGGCGCGCTGGCGAAGAAGGCGGTGACGGGCGTCGGCGATCCCTCATAGACGTCGGGCGTCCACATGTGGAAGGGAACGGCGCTGATCTTGAAGCTGAGGCCTGCAAGGACGAACACCAGTCCGAACAGTTCGCCATTGGAAATGCCGTCACCCATGGCAGTCGCGACGCCACCAAAGGTCGTGGTGCCGGTAAAGCCGTAGAGCAGCGAAATGCCATAGAGCAGGATACCGCTCGCAAGCGCACCAAGGACGAAATATTTTAGGCCAGCCTCGGCCGAACGCACGTCCCTGCGCATGAAGCTCGCCAGCACATAGGAAGAGAGGCTGGTGAGTTCGAGGCCGACATACAGCGTAAGCAGGTCTGCAGCGGAAACCATCATGCCCATGCCGATGGCGGAGAAGACAATCAGAATCGGATATTCGGCCCGGAGCGCTCCGCCCTGCACGAAAAAGCGCGGGGCCATCAATATGGCGGCAGCGGCGGACACATAGATCAGCGCCTTGGCGAAAGTTGAAAAGGCATCAGCGCTGTAGAGGCCGTCGAAAGCGGAGCCCTGCGGCGCACCGATCATGGAAAGACCAGCGCCGAGCAGCGACAGCACCGAAAGCCAATTGATCGCCTGTGTCGCGCGGTCGCCTGCATAGGCGGCGACGATCAGGAGGATGAGGCCAGCGCCGGTCAGGATCAGCTCCGGCATCACCATCGAGAGGGAGAGTGCGTCGATCATTAATGTGCCTCCCCTTCGGCGGCATGGTGGGCGGGTTCGGCGGCTTTCGCTTCACCCATTTTCA
>DATEFI010000346.1:0-4087 GCA_035280705.1 Rhizorhapis sp.
TGTGATCCTTACCCCTTCGGCGGCGGCGCGGGTGGCCGCTATCGCTGCCCGGCAGGGCAAACCCGCAATTCTTCGCCTGGCGGTAGAGGGCGGCGGATGTTCCGGCTTCCAATATCGCTTTGGCTTGGCCGATGAGGTGGAGAGCGACGATCTTCAGGTCGAGCAGGACGGCGTGAAGCTGGTGGTGGACGCGGTCAGCCTGGATCTGGTGCGGGGCTCTGCCGTTGATTATGTCGAGGATCTGGGCGGCTCTGCCTTCAAGGTCACCAATCCCAATGCGGCCTCCGGCTGTGGTTGCGGTTCCAGCTTTTCGGTGTAGAAGAACGCCCAGATTGTTGTATTCCGGGAGAATACAAGATCGGGGCAATTTCTGATGCGTATCGCGACCTTCAACATCAATGGCATAAAGGCCCGCCTGCCACGGCTGCTGGAATGGCTGACCGAGACGCAGCCGGACATCGCCTGCCTTCAGGAAATCAAGACGGCGGATGAAGGCTTTCCAGAAAAGGACATTCGTGAGGCAGGCTATGGCAGCATCTGGCATGGGCAAAAAGGCTTCAACGGGGTCGCAATCCTGGCGCGCGGGACCGATCCGATCGAGGTAAAGCGCGGCCTGGAGGGCGAGCCGGAGGACGAGCATAGCCGCTATATAGAGGCCGACGTGAACGGCCTGCGCGTCGCCAGCATCTATCTCCCCAATGGAAATCCTCAGCCCGGGCCGAAATTCGATTACAAGCTCCGCTGGATGGAACGGCTTCGCCGGCGGGCCGCGGATATATTGGCGGAGGAAATTCCGGCGGTCCTGGCGGGAGACTATAATGTCATTCCGCACGACCGGGATGTTTTCTCGGTCCGCGCGATGCAGAATGACGCTCTGATGCAGCCGGAGAGCCGGGCGGCCTATCGCCGGATGCTCGGCGACGGGTGGACCGATGCCCTGGCAACGCGCTATCCCGCTGGTGGCGTCTGGACCTTCTGGGACTATCAGGCGGGCTGCTGGCAGCGCGACGCCGGTTTCCGCATCGACCACTTCCTGCTGAGTCCCATCGCCGCAGACCGGCTGAGGGATGCTCAGGTGGACAAGGAATATCGTGGCCGGGAAAAAGCCAGCGACCATGCCCCCCTATGGGTGGAATTGCGCTGATATTCATCAAAGAGTCATCGCCCAGACACGGGCGTTTCACCCTTCTCCCCTAGACTCGGTCCAAAGGGACAAGCGGCTCGAGCTGCTATGAAGGGGTGAGACAATGAGTACAGCGGTAATGCGGCTGGGCGTCTTATGGCGTCCTCGATCCGATAAGGGGAAGCCCGAAACCGATGTGCTGCGCGGTCATTCCAGCAGAGAGTGCCGTTGCCTGTTTTCCGTGGCGCAATTTCTGGTCTGGGCTTCGCGTCATTCCGCTTGAACGGCGGGGCTTATCGAAGCCGTTCAAGAAAGGACTGCCTTCCTACAAGGGCTGAGGGCGTTTCAGCGGAATGCCCACATCGTCAGTGGTCGAAAGATACCAGCGTTTCGTACCTTCAAGGCCAATCGCCGTCAGTCGCCCGCTATGGTAGGCGCCCGTATCTATGCCGATCCGATTTGGATGTTCATCAACCTCCAGCATGATCGTATGTCCATGCACGACGATTTTGTGATGGGGCTGGCGCCATGACAGGAACTCGTCCCTGATCCAGCGCAGGTCGCCAGGGTCCTGATCCTCCAGCGGGACGCCCGGGCGGATGCCTGCATGAACGAAGGCATAGTCCCCGACCTCAATCAGATCCTCGAAGGAATCGAGGAAATCGACATGAGCTCTCGGGACGTTGTTCAACATCCAGTCGGTGAGCTGCGTTGAATCCATTGCTTCGAAATCGTCCGGGCTGAGGCCATAGCTCATCATTGTTTCCCGCCCGCCGAAGCGAGTGAGAAAGCGTGTGGACTGAACGTCGCCCCGTGCGGCGGCGATGAAGACCTCTTCGTGATTCCCTTTCAGGAAACGGACAGCGCCGCGTTCGCTTTCGTTGCTGGCCGCCGCCAGTTCCATGGCGCGCTGAACCACCCCAGCCGAATCGGGGCCGCGGTCCACCAGGTCGCCAAGGAAGATAAGGTGGGAAACGGCGTCGCCCCTGTTGTGGCTGTCCTTCAGGATCCGGTCGAGCAGCAGGTCGAGCAGATCAAGGCGCCCATGGATGTCGCCTATGGCATAATAGCGCTGCCCCTCGCCCACCGAGGGCAGGGCAGGGGCGTCAGCCGCCTTCTTCTTGCGTAACAATTTCCCCAACATGCGGGGCCACTATATCACAGGCGCGGCAGCGTCACGCCCCTCTGGCCCATATATTTTCCGGACCGGTCCGCGTAGCTGATCTCGCACGGCTCATTGCCCTGCAGGAACAGGAACTGGCATGCGCCTTCATTGGCATAGATTTTGGCGGGCAGGGGGGTGGTGTTGGAGAATTCCAGCGTCACATGCCCCTCCCAGCCGGGTTCAAGCGGGGTCACATTCACGATGATGCCGCAGCGCGCATATGTGCTCTTGCCAAGGCAAATGACGAGCACGTCGCGAGGGATGCGGAAATATTCGACGGTGCGGGCAAGCGCGAAACTGTTGGGCGGAATGATGCAGCAATCGGTCTTGCGGTCGACGAAGCTGTTGGACGCGAAATCCTTGGGATCGACCGTCGCGCTGTCGACATTGGTGAAGATCTTGAACTCGTCTGATACGCGCGCGTCATAGCCATAGGAGGAGAGGCCATAGCTGATGCAGCCCTCCCGCTTCTGCGCCTCGACAAAGGGTTCGATCATGCCATGTTCCTGCGCCTGCGCGCGGATCCATTTATCGGCCATTATCGCCATTCAAGCATCTTTCGCGTCATTTCGTTCAACATTGTCGAGGGTGAAGGCGTGGGGCAGGAGCTTTGCAAGGCTGTACTGCTGGACGCGCTCACCATCGGCAGAAGTGCAATAGATGGAAATCGCCCGGCCCGCCACCTGTTCGGCTTCGCTCAATATCTGACGGCACCGCCCGCAGGGAATCGCCATTTCCGTGCCTGCGACGGCGATGGCCTCGACATCGGCAAGGCGGCCTTGCGCGTTGGCGGTGGCAAGGGCAACCGTTTCGGCGCAAAGGGATAAACCATAGCTTGCATTCTCGAAATTGCTGCCGGTAATGATCTGACCATCCGAAAGCCGCAGCGCTGCGCCCACGGCAAAGCGGCTATAAGGGGCATAGGCGTGCTTCATCGCCCCTCTGGCAGCGGCAAGAAGTTCCTCGTCGGGACCTTTCATGAGCGCACTACGTCCCATTCTACGCCTGTGTCGATGCCGTCGATCCGGCGGATATTGGAGGCGGTCCAAACGACCCAGGGGCGTCCGGCATAGTCGGGCGAGATGAAATTGCCTTCAAGCCATAAAGTCCGGTTGACGCCCTCGGCTACCTTGTAGAGGTCCTCGAATTCGGGGCTCACCCGGATCAGCGCAGGCTTCCCCGAATGCGCCTCGATCAGATTGAGGAAGGTGTTAAGCTCACTCAAAACCGCAGCCCGCCCCGGCCGCTTGCCGCAGTCCGGCGTCAGGTCGAGGCCCACCGCCGGAGGGAGCATGGCGGGATCGCGGGGAACCGTAGCGATGAACAAAGTCGCCTGCTCGCTTGCAGGTGAGCACAGGCTGTAATGATGCAAGGCGCCGTACCGGAGGCCAGCTTCCCGCGCGCCCGCCAGATTGGTTTCGAAAGCCCTGTCTCGTGCCGACGCGCCGGATGTTGCGCGAAGATAAGTGAAATCTGCGCCTTCCGCGCGAAGTGTCCGCCATTCTGCCGGGCCGTTGGTCGCGGCAATCGTAATACCTTGCACCGGATAGGCTTCGCGCGAAGGCGTCCAGCCCTGGGCATAACGCATCGCTCCCCAAGCGGCGGCGCTGATCAGCACCAGCCAAAGGGCCATGAAGATCAGCCGCCGTTTCCATGTCCTGCGCGCCATCGGTCAGCCCTTGATGTGCAGCACGCAGATGAGCGTGAACAGCCGCCGTGCCGTGTCGAAATCAACGTCGATCTTGCCCTCGAGCCGCTCCATCAGCACTTCGGCCGCCTGGTTGTGGATGCCGCGCCGC
>DATEFI010000347.1:0-5653 GCA_035280705.1 Rhizorhapis sp.
ATTTCCGCCTGGTGCCGCACCTTTCCGCCTTTGACAATATCGCCCTGCCGCTCCGGGTGTCCGGCGTTTCGGAAAAGGAGCTCGAAACGCCGGTGAACGAACTGCTCGGCTGGGTCGGGCTTGCCGATCGCGCCAGCGCCCGCCCGGCCACGCTTTCCGGCGGCGAGCAACAGCGCGTCGCGATTGCGCGAGCGGTCATTGGCAGGCCCGAGATATTGGTGGCCGACGAACCCACCGGCAATGTCGATCCAGAAATGGCGCAGCGGCTGATGCATTTGTTCGAGGCGCTGAACAAGCTTGGCACGACGGTGGTCGTCGCTACCCACGACGTCCATCTGCTGAGCCGCTTGCCCGGCGCGCACATGATGCGCCTTGAAAAGGGGCGGCTGTCGGACCCCACAGGAGCGCTTCGCTATCCGCCCCGCCCAGTCCAGCCCGCGACGCAGGAGGGGCGCTGAACATGCGCAGGGGACGAAGGAATGTTGCCATCCGGCGCGTGCTGCCCGAAGGCCGCTTGTCCGGCCCGATGCCGTGGGTCATCGCGATCATGATGTTCCTCGCCATCCTTGCGGCTGCGGCGGGCATCGGCCTCGATCATGCCGCCCGCTCGCTTCGGGCGGACCTTGCCGGGCGGGCGACGATCCAGATCGTCGAAGCCGATGCCGGAATCCGCGAAGAGCAGGCCGGCCGCATCATGGCGGAGCTTCGCCGTCATCCGGCGGTCGCTGGCATCGCCCGCGTGAGCGATACGGAACTGAAGGCCGCGCTTCGTCCGTGGCTGGGCGACGACCTTGGCGATGCGGAGTTGCCGATTCCCGCCATGATCGACGTTGAGATCGCTCCGGGAGCCCAAGAGATAGGCGCGTTGCGGGACGCGGTCACTGCCATCGCGCCTTCCGCACGGGTGGAGCCGCATGCCGCCTTCCTCGCCCCCCTGGGTCAGCTTGTGCAGGCGCTCAAATGGCTCTCACTTGCGCTGGTGCTGCTGATGACGCTTGCCACCGCCGCGATTGTCGTGCTCGCTGCCCGCGCGGCGCATAACAGCCACCGCACCACGATAGACGTGCTGCATCTCATGGGGGCGACGGATCTTCAGATCGCGCGCCTGTTCCAGCGCCGCATTGCTCTTGATGCGCTGTTCGGCGGCCTGGTTGGGCTTGCCGGCGCTGGCGGAGTGCTCGCCTTGCTGGGCGTGCTGGGACGGAAGATCGGATCGGACCTTATCGGCGCCACCGCCCTTCCTGATTATGGCTGGGCCATACTCCTGCTTCTTCCTTTGGGCGGCGTCCTGCTTTCGATGCTGACGGCGAGAACGACGGTGCTGAACGCCTTGAGACGTTCGCTATGATCCGCCGCCTTCTGTCCTTCCTGCTGCTCGCCTGGCTGCTTGGCTTTGCCTGGTTTGCGCTCCTGCTGCCGCAGCCCCTGGGGCCGGAGCGCAAGACGGATGCCATTGTCGTGCTGACCGGCGGGTCGGGCCGGATCGGACGGGGACTGGAGTTGCTGAAGGCGAGCACGGCGGATGCAATGCTTATTTCCGGCGTCGACCGGGACGTTCGCCCTTCCGAACTCGCCCTAGCCTATGAGGCGCCGGAAAGCCTGTTCGAATGCTGCGTGACGCTGGGGCATGAGGCCGTCGACACCCGGTCCAACGGCATAGAGACGGCACATTGGATCGAGCGGCGCAAATACCGCTCCGTGCGCCTCATCACTACGGACTGGCACATGCGCCGCGCCCGTTTCGAGCTGGAGCAGGCCCTCCCGCGCACGGTGGATATCGAGGCAGACGCCGTCAGCAGCCGCCCCAGCCTCAGCATATTGTTCAAGGAATATAATAAATATCTGCTCCGCCGGGCGGCAGGGCTGCTTGGAATTTGACGTCAAATGCTGCTGCTGCGCTCACTTCTTTACACCGCCATCTTCTATCCGATGAGCCTGCTCTGTGTGCTGACGGCAACCGCCATGCTGCCCTTCGGGCAGCCTGCGATGATCCGGGCGGCACGAAGCTGGGCATGGCTGCATCGTTTCTGCGTGACAAGCCTGCTCGGCCAACGGGTGCGGGTGGAGGGCGAAATGCCCGAAGGCCCCTATCTCTACGTCTTCAAGCATGAAGCCATGTTCGAGACCATCGAGATATTATGCCTGTTCGAAAAGCCCGCGATCCTCGCCAAGCCGGAACTAACCCGAATCCCCTTATGGTGTAGGTTGGCCCTTGCCCATGGCGTCATCCCGGTGGAACGCAATGCCGGGGCAACGGCATTGCGGGCGATGATGAAGGCCGCCACCCGCGCCCTGGCCGACGAACGCCCGCTCTGCCTGTTCCCCGAGGGCACGCGCGTGCCCCATGGGGAAAGGCCACCGCTCCGGTCAGGCTTTGCGGGCCTCTACAAGATGCTGAAAGTGCCGGTCGTTCCCATTGCAGTCGACAGCGGACGGGTATCCCCCAGGAACAGTTTTTTGAAGCGGCCGGGGACAGTCACTTTCCGCGTGGGAGAGATCATTCCCCCCGGCCTGCCGCGCGCGGAGGCCGAGCAACGGGTCCACCGGGCGATCAATGCGCTCAACGCGTGAGAGGATCTGCGCCGGGCCGGAAGTCCCGTCAAACCCCCTCCTGCTTGGCCGTCCTGTTGATCGTGGCCTCCGCAAGCTCCGTCAGGTCATGGTCCAGCTTCCCTTCGGCGTCCGACCATTCCGCAAATTCGCTGGCTTCGGCATTGCGGCCAAGTAGCTGGGCATAAGCGGCGATCGTTCCCATCGTCGCGATCCGGTAGTGGACGATCCGCTGGAAGGAAGCGATGATGGCGGCGTCGCGCAGCGATGCATCGCCCCTGATCTTCAACATCTTGTGCGCTTCGGCCTCCAGCGCGCGCATCGCATCATCCTTGTGCGCCCTGGCCGAAGCGCCACATTGCTGGATGATCTCCGAAACCCGTCTGCTCTGAACCTCGATTTTGCCTTCGTGGCGCCTCAACCGCTTGGCAAGCTCGTCATTATGCGCTGCTTTGGCGAGGCGCGACAGCAAGGCCGTCAATTCTCCATCCGCATGACGCAATTCCTGCAGTTCAGCCACATAAAGCGCCTCCAGGCTGTCGATGCGGGAAGCTTCGCTCATATGGGGCAGCAAATTCTGCCACCAGCGGCCGCTGCTGGAGGCCTCGCCTCCCTGGGCAGGTTGCTTCGTCTCGCCTTCCTCGCGCTTTCCGGAAGCCATGCGCCAGACGAGATAACCAAGTCCCGCTACTCCGATGGTTCCTGCCAGGGACAGCAAGGATAAACGCGGATAGTTCCGGCTTCCGCGAGCCCCGCGGCTCCCTTGGCTGCGGCTGCGTAATCTGTCGGCAAAGTGCATGTTCATGGCTACTGCTCCCGCAGGCGGCGGAAGGCCGCCCTTTTCCTGAATCAAAAAGGAAGCGTAACGCGGCTATGCCGTCCATGAATTAACCTGGATTAGGGATTGTGGAAGCTATCTCTCGAACAGCACCCATGAACCTGCAGTTGGTGCTAGAGTGATTTCGAGCCAGATGGAATCATCCGGCGGCTCGGAAATCACGGAAAATAAAAGAATCTCGGACTCGTTCTGGTTCGATCAGAACCGGAACGAGTCTAAAGCGCGCATCCTGGGCCAAAGCTCTTCACGGTATATTTGCCGCCGATGAAGAATTTAGTTCCGACCGGAACATTGAGCTCGCAGGATTTTACGGTGACGCTCTTCGCATCAGGCTCGATATAGAGCACCGGCGCCGTCGTCGTGGACGTGGCGACCAGCTTGTCGATCACCACATCAGCGCCGGTATTGATCCACACATGCGCGGCTTCGGCATTGACCAGCGGCGTGCCGCTGTAGATCGTGCCGGTCCGCACCGTCGCCCAGAGCCGATAGTTCCGCTTGTTACGTTCAGCATGAGTGTCGTTGAGCACCGTGTTGCTGGACTTCAGGTCAAAGCCCGCATCGCTGTTGTCGTTGGATGTCACTCGCTCGATGAGAATGCTGTTCACCGGCCGCTCGGTCGCGATTCCATCTCCATTGGTATAGGTGCCGGGAACGGTCACCATCTGGAAGCCGCCGACATAGCCGTCGGAGATGGTGATGTTGGTCCCTTCATAAATGGAGATGCCGATGGGCAGGTCGGGCGACACCTGCTGCTGCGCGCGCATGCGGATGTTGAAATTGCTGATCGTCACTCCGTTGACATCGCCCCTCAGGCGAATGCCCTCGCGCTGCAGTTCCACGGCCTCGAAATCATGGACATTGAGGTTCCGGATAATCGCTCCCGTTTCGGTATAAAGCGCATGTTTCGCGCCCTCTATCCGCACCGGGCCCACCGTGGCGCTTTCCACCGTGCCCTTGATCCGGATCGCCACACCACCGGCCATCTGGATGAGCGCGGTTGTCCAGGTGTTGAACGACGTCAGCAGCGTCTCCGTGGTGACCGCAGTGTCGCTGCTGGTGGCCGCCGTTCCCGCCGCCTGCTCCGCCGATCCGCCGGTCAGCGCCAGCGCCGCCGTCTGCAAGGTGGCAGATTGGGAGGCACTTGCCGGAGAGGACGACTCGCCGCCGCCGCAGGCCGCCAGGGCCGGAATACAGGTCGCAAGCAGTAACGACATGGGCCTCTTAAAGCACATCATACTGAATTCCTTCAATAAACTGGATTAGTAATCGGGAATTCAGCGTTCGTTTACATGTCGTAACGACTTAGTTGCCGCAGATATTCTCGACCCGTTCGAGAATGGGTTTGCCGCAATTTGGATAAGTTAAAGTTAATGGCAAAATCGAACTGTGATATATTCATTGCGAACCCGATATGTATTTATTTTATCATGCCGTTCCGACAACGAAACAACCAAGGAACATCAGCAGACCGGCAAAATGATTGGAGCGGAACTTGAAGAGGGGGTCAATCCCATTCTCTTTCAATGCCATAACTTGCCAGACGAGATGCACTGCCACCGGCAAAAGCGCGAGCAAGGCCAGCCCCTGCGGCCGCACTTGCCAGATCGCCGCCGCCCAGAACAGCAGCGCCACGGCGTAGAAGATTGCCACCCCCAAACGCACATGCCGGCCCATGCGGAGCGCGCTCGATTTGATGCCGATCAGGGCATCGTCCTCCTTGTCCTGCAAAGCATAGATGCTGTCATAGCCGATCACCCAGCTGATGCATCCGGCATAAAGCGTGAGGCCGGGCAGGCTGAGCGTCCCTGCCACCTCGCTCCATCCCACGAGCGCGGCCCAGCTGAACACCAGCCCCAGCCAGGCCTGCGGCCACCAGGTGATCCGCTTCATGAAAGGATAGGCCGCGACGGGCGCAAGACTCGCCAGCGCCACCACCGCTGCATAGGGCGACAGTTGCACCAGCACCACCAGGCCGGCAAGGCACAGGGCAAGCAGCCACGCTGCCGCCGCCTTCAACGACACGGCCCCGCTCGCCAGCGGCCGGCTTCGCGTCCGTTCCACTCGCGCGTCCAGGTCGCGGTCCACCATGTCATTATAGACGCACCCTGCCCCGCGCATGGCGATGCTGCCCAGCATCAGCCAAAGAATCAGGTCCCATTGCCCGACCGCCCCCCCCGCCAGCGCCACCGCCCACGCTCCAGGCCAGAACAGCAGCAGCCAGCCGATCGGCCGGTCGAAACGTGCCAGCAGTGCAAATGGGCG
>DATEFI010000348.1:0-2553 GCA_035280705.1 Rhizorhapis sp.
CATTCGGTCGAAATATACAACCAGCCCGTCACCGGTATGATGACAAGAAGCAGGTAGAAGGTGGCCTGCGCAACGAAGGCGGTCAGTCGTTCCCAGCCGGGCATGCCGGCGAGCAAGCTGGGCGCCTTGCGTCGGAGTCTGAGCGCAATGCGTGCGAGCGTGATGGCAAAGACCAGCACGCCAAGCGAATTATGGAACTGGAATATCGGGAACGCGGATTTCATCCGCAGAGGGTCACGGATCAATTCCAACATCCACCAACCCGTCCCGATCAATACGATCACGATCAGCGCCGAGATCCAGTGAAAGGCGATGAGCCCGGACGAGTAGCGCTTCGGGGTACCGGAACTACTTCCGGCAACTCCGCATCGATCTGATCTCCGGACATAGCTGTCTCCTGCTTAACGGTGCGGCTATTTCCGCACTCACTATCGCCGTAGATTCGAGGTTGTTTACACGCTGCCTCTTGATGCTATCGTTAGCATAAAATCTGATTCGATCAAGCGCCAGTCGCGCCTAGCGCTCGAATCAGCGGTTCGAATGGGCCGCGCGTTGCATGGAGGGTTCTGGTGCAGGTAATCGGTGTGATTGGGGCCGGACAAATGGGTGCCGGGATTACTCAAGCAGCCGCGCAGCATGGCTATTGCGTGCTGCTGTCGGATCTCGATATCGAACGTGCTGAAGCTGCAAAGGCGACAATTTCCGCCGACTTGCGGCGTCTCGATGAACGCGGAAAGCTTGAGGATGTGTCCGTGCAGGATATCGAAGGCAGGATAACGCCTGTTGCTGGCTACGATGCGTTCCGCGAAGCTTCGCTTGTGATCGAAGCGGCAACGGAGCGCGAAGCCATCAAAGTCTCTATATTCAGGCAGGTGGCACCACTCCTGAGCGATCTGGCAATCCTGGCCTCCAATACGAGCTCAATCCCGATCACCCGTCTTGCCGCACATTCGAGCGATCCCAGTCGCTTCATCGGTCTGCATTTCTTCAACCCGGTCCCGGTCATGGGGCTGGTCGAGATCATTCCTGGAATGACGACAAGCGAGGGCACTGTGGAGAGCGTCGTTCGGTTTGCAAAAACACTGCGGAAACAGCCCATTCTTTCCCAGGACGAACCGGGCTTCATCGTAAACCGCATCCTCCTGCCAATGATCAACGAAGCCGCATTTGTGCTCGGTCAGGGGACCGCCAGTACACCGGATATCGACAAGGCCTGCGTTCTGGGACTCAATCACCCCATGGGCCCGCTGCGATTGGCCGACTTTATCGGGCTCGACACCTGCCTGGAGATCATGCGGGTATTGCAGGAGGCAACGGGTGATCCGAAATATCGCCCGGCGCCGATCTTGATCAAGTTTGTTGGGGCCGGTTGGCTGGGGCAGAAGGTGGGGCGGGGTTTTTATGACTACTCGGGAAGCGTCCCAACTCGCTCGATATAGCTTTCTGGCAATCAGATCTAGGTCGTGCATCGCACCTGAGGAATGCTAATATGGCATAAATTGCCGGCTGATGTTGAAGCGCTGGCTCGATCGACTGGCCTTCGCGCACTCGGTCACCACCGGACGGTGTTGCCATCCCGGTCGAGATATTCGAGGCCCGGCCTGCCGTGCTTCGAGATCAGGACATCGACCACCTTCGGTATGCTCTCCTCGACACTGAACGGCGCCTTCGGGCCGCCGAGATCCGTTCGTATCCAGCCAGGCGCCATTAGCAGCAATGCGCGGCCGTCATCGGCATGGCGGGCGGCATAACTGCGCATGAGTTGGTTCAGCGCGGATTTGCTCGAGCGATAGACCTCATGCCTGCCATTCATGTTGTCGCTGATGCTGCCCTGGGCCGACGATATCACGCCGATCAGGCCTCCCGGCCTGACCTCCCTATCCGTACTCCCGAGATCGTTGTGTCGGCGATGTGGCATCCCCGCATGGATGCCGATCCCGGCAACCGCTGGCTCCGGGATACCGTCATGGAGACCCTGCCGCACCATGGCGACGGATCGCAACGGTTGAAGGTGGTGCGATCGCACTACGTAGCCGTGGCCGCTGACCGTAATATCGGTTACTGTGGGGTCGAGTGTGGGGTTGGAGAACTGGAATTTATTTTATACAGTAATTTCAGTTCACTAATTCAATCTCACGATCCCCTCCCGCTCCGCCAGACCCTGAAAATACCCAGATCAGATCAACGCCGCCTGAGCCCGGTCATTGAGCAACTCATCCGACCTTGTCGATTCCTCCGAGCCGAGAGGCTCGGTTGCGGGGCGCGGCCGTTCGCCTGCCTTGGCGGGGGGCCGTAGATTTTCATTCTCGACCTCCAGATTATGGGGCCGTTCTTTCTTCGCGCGGCTGGAGTCCCGGTCGGCCATCATGCGATCTCCTCTGGCCGGTCAACGTGCGGGACCCTGACTTGATCCACAAATGACGCGCCAGCATGAGCGGCGGCATGCGCAACCAGTGGGAGCGGATGTAGAAAGCAAGCCTTGTAAAAGGCCGTGTTTCCCGCCCCCATTCATCGCGCGCCAGCAGCCGCGCGACATAGGGCCTGTCGGAAAGA
>DATEFI010000349.1:0-4121 GCA_035280705.1 Rhizorhapis sp.
AGCGGTGATGCATGAAAGGATGAGGAAGAAAAGAAGACTTCGCCCGGAACGCATCTGCCGCACGCTATGGCAGCATCCCTTGTGCAAGGCTCGCCCTGCTTCAGCCAAAACGGAACAGTTTTGATGATCGGCCCGCCATATAAATATACCCGTCGTCCGCCGGATCATCTATCGCTCGCCACCGGAACAGATGCCGCAGGGAGCAAGGGCCAGAATGCGCCTTACCGACACCGCCGATCCCAACAGCCTTTCCTCGCGGCTGCGTGCCCGGCGGGATGTGCGGCTCCGCGCGCTGATTTCAGCGGTTCATGCGCGAAAGGGCGCTGTACGGATCATCGATATGGGCGGCACGCCGGAATATTGGCAACGGGTCGGACTCGATTTCCTCCGCTCCTGCAAGGCCCATATCACCATCACAAATCTTCATGAGACAGAGCTGGGCCGGGGCAGCCGCGATGTTGACATCTTCGCCTTCTCGACCGGCAATGCCTGCGATCTTCGGGAGGTGCCGGACCACGGCTTTGACGTTGCACATTCAAACAGCGTGATCGAGCATGTCCTCACCTGGGAAAATATGCGCAGTTTTGCTGCCGAAACCCGCCGGGTCGCGCCCTGGCACTATGTCCAGACGCCCTATTTCTGGTTTCCAGTGGATCCGCATTTTTACAAGCTGCCCTTCTTCCACTGGATGCCGCATCCCCTCCGTGCCAGACTGCTGACATGGCTACCGCTGGCTCATGCCGGGCGCGTCTCCACGCTCGATAAGGCCCATCGGATCGTTGAGGGAGCCAAGCTTCTGGACGCCGCGCAGATGCGGATATTATTTCCTGAGAGCGAGCTTCATTTCGAACGCTTCCTTGGGCTTTCCAAATCAATGATCGCCGTTCGGGCGCCGGACTGATTGCGGCCTTTGATATCAGATCAACCCTGACCCAATTCCTTGGCTTCGCGATATTTGAGCTCAAGAAAACGGTTATGCGTCGCCAGCTTGTCCAGATTTCCGGCGGCCAGATTCTCGCTCATTGATCCGATCTCGCGGTCGATCACCTCAAGCCCCTCCATGAGCTGCCGTTCAGGCACGCGGCCATTGCGCTCCTGTCGCCGCAGCGGCTCTGGAATATTCCGGTAGCCGGTCACCAGCTCAGGCAAGTGATCGGCAAGCAACCTCCGAATCTCCTGCGCGGCCGGATCATTCTGATCTACTGCCTGTAGCTGCGGCGCCAAGGTCTCCAGTTTCATCCCGATGGAATCCACCAGCCGTACTGCCGGAGGCGGCAAGGCCCTGCGCTGGCTTTCCAGCCAGATTTCCGTCTGAAGCGGCAAGGCCTTGATGTCGGCCTGGGCCAGCCTCTCGGCCCTGATTTCCGGCATGGCCGGCAGCAGCGAAAAGAACAGCGTGGAAAGGATGAGCAGGCCGATGACGATCATGAGGCCGCTGCCTCCAAGAGGCGTCACAAAGCCCCATATCGCCGCTGCTGCGACGATGGCCAGGGCGGCAAGGGCGATCCGCCGCGCCTTTCGCAAAGCGCCACCCAACTGGCGCCGCCGTCGCCGCACGCTTCGCCCGCGCGCGCTGTAGCGGTGCAGAAAAGCCTCCGCATCGGCTATAATCCGGTCGGAACGGTTCATCTTCTTTCCGCCCCTCAGCCCTCCAGGGCACTCAGCGGGCTATTGGCGCTGCCAGTCGATTGCGCCTGCGCGGCGCCCTCGGCCCGCGCGATATAGCCCTTGGACTTCTCGACTTCGGTGGACAGCGTGTCCACTGTGGTCTTCATCGATTCCAGCGCCTTCAGCTTGAAGGCGTCAATGCTGTCCATCGTGTCGTAAATATTCTGAAAGGCACGCTTCAGCGTCTCGATCGGTATCATGCTTGCCGCCGCCTGCTCATGGATACGGCCTGTCTGATTCTTAAGCATGTCGCCGGTGGAATCGATTATGTTCGCTGTCGTTGTATTGAGCGCCGTTATCTGCTCCAGCACCAGCTTCTGATTGGTGAGCGCCTGCGCCACCGTCACCGCCGTGCGCAGCGCCGATACCGTGGTGGTAGAGGCGCGGTCGACGCCTTTCACCAGCTCCACATTGTTCTTCTTGACGAGGTCGAGCGCCAGATAGCCCTGCACCGTCACCGCCATCTGCGTCAGCAGGTCCTGGCTGCGCTGCCGCACATAAAAAAGCGCAGTCTCCCGGATCGCCTTGGCCTTGGCCGGGTCGGTCGAGTCCAGCTCCAGCGCCTTTTCTTCCAGCCGCGCGTCCATTGTCCTGGAGATGTGGATCATCTGCTCCAGCCGCCCCATAGCTGCCCAGAGATTCTGCCGCTCCACATCGATTGCGGCATTATCCTTGATGAGTTCGTCCTTGCCGCTCGCCAGATTGGTCAGAATCGAGCGGATGTGGCTTTGCGCGCTTTTGTAGCTGTCGAAATAATCGCGCATCCGGTTGCCGAAAGGAATGATGCCGAAGAGCTTCTTCTTCGTGAACAGGTCGCCCTTGCTGGACGGGTCCAGATCCTCGATCGTCCGGCGCAACTCCGCAAGATCGGCACCCACGCTATTGTCAGCATCCATCGCGCGCACCGGCCGGTCGAGAAAACGGTTCGACTGCCCCGCCGCATCCGCAATTTCCTTGCGCCCCATATTGACGATCTGATCGACCTTGGCGCCAAATTCGGGGCTGTTGGCGTCCTGCGCGACCAGGTCATCGATAAAGCCATCGACCTTTTCATCAAGTTTGGACTTTTTCTGGTCGTCAATGGGAACGAGGCCCGCGGCCTTTTCCCTGGTCACCGGAGTCACCGGCTCCGGCGGGGTGAGCACGAGCCCCTCTGCCTTCACGTCCGTCACGCTGGTCGCCATATCGCTCTCCGTCGCAGGGGATGTTTCGCAATGTGGCGGGGAAGACTTCGCGTTTCAAGCGAAAAGCGTGTTAAGAGGGCAATACAGCTCGCGTGGCGCAGGGCATGAACCGCACATCTTGCTTTCAGCCTCCGCCTCTCTCCAATGGGAGAGGGATACGCAGACTTGTGCCGACATAGTCGAACCTAGTCGCAGTTGGGTGAGGGGTTCCAACGCAGCTGACAGGGCAGACCCCTTCACCAACTCCCGCCGGAGAGGGAAAAGAAACAGACCGCAGGACATTACCGCCGCAGCAAGAACACCGCATGTTCGGCCATGAGATTTGCCTTGGCCGATCCCGTTTGCCGGTTCCCAGTCAGGAACCACTGCCCTTCGATCCTGTATCCCTTGGCTTTCACCAGATCCTGGAAATCGCGGATCGTGAGATGATGGATGTTGGGCGTGTCGAACCATTGCACCGGCAAATGGGGAGTGACCGGCATTTTCCCGTTCCACAATAGCGACAGCCGCGCGCGCCAATGGGCGAAATTAGGAAAGCTGACAAAGGCCTGCCGCCCGATCCGAAGCAGATGGCCAATCACCAGGTCCGGGCGTCTGGTCGTCTGAAGCGTTTGGCTGAGGATCGCATAATCAAAACTGTCGTCCCGATAATATCCAAGGTCAGCATCCGCATCGCCCTGCACGACTGACAGGCCCCGCGCCATGGCGGCGGCGACATTGCCGGCGTCGATCTCAAGCCCGCGCGCGTCTGCTTCCCGCTCGTCGCGGAGCGCGGCCATGAGGGCGCCATCACCGCAGCCAATATCCAGCACGCGGGAACCCGGCGCCACATTGCCGGCGATCAGGGCAAGGTCCGGACGAAGCGTCATGCCTCTACTGCCCTTAAAAACCCGTCCACGACGCGGTTGAGCTCTGGCACGTCCAGGAGGAACGCGTCATGGCCAAAGGGGCTCGACAATTCGACAAAGCTCACCTGCGCTCCGGCCGCATTGAGCGCATGAACGATGTTGCGCGACTCCGCCGTGGGGTAGAGCCAGTCCGTATCAAAGCTAACGACGCAAAAGCGCGCCTTGGTCTTGGCGAACGCGGCTGCGAGACTTCCACCCTGATCCTCGGCAAGGTCGAAATAATCCATCGCCCGCGTGATATAGAGATAACTGTTGGCGTCGAAACGCTCGACAAAACTGATACCCTGATGCCGCAAATAGCTTTCGACCTGAAAGTCTGCATCAAAGCCGAAGCTCTTGGCGTCCCTCGCCTGCAAGCGCC
>DATEFI010000350.1:0-6761 GCA_035280705.1 Rhizorhapis sp.
CAGGCTTCCACCGGCTCAATCGTCACGGTCAATCAGAACGGCATGGACAATTTCTCGAACGTCGTCGAAATCGCCGGCGGCTCTTCGGTCACCGTCGAGCAGACAGGCGATGCGAACAACGCCAATGTGGGGCAGCTAACGGCCTTTGGTGAGGCCGATGTCCATCAGAACGGCACGCGCAACATCGCCAATGTGGGTCAAGCTGGCGCAGGCGTATCTGTAGATGTCGAACAGGATGGCATCGAAAATGTGTCGAACACCCTGGAAATCGCTGCCCTGTCATCAGTGAACGTCAATCAGGAAGGCGTTCGCAACCTCTCCAATGTGGGCCAGCTCGGCTATACCGCCACGGTCGGCGTCCTGCAGGCGGGCAATCGCAACCTCGCCAATGTAGGTCAGGCAAGCGGGCTCGACTTCGACGCGCAGTTCAGCCAGGTCGACGTCAGCCAGATCGGCGACGATAACCGTTCCAGCGTCAGCCAGGGCGGCCTCGATCAGCAGGCCTTCGTCCGCCAATATGGGGACAGCAACGAGTCCGGCATCCTGCAGATCGGCACCAACAATTACGCCGATGTCGCCCAGACGGGCAATGGGAACAGCTCCGGCGTCGAACAGGGCGGCTTGGGCAACCGGGCGGAACTCGCCGTCAACGGATCGTTCAACGGATCGGAAATTTTCCAATCCGGCTCAGCGAACGTCGCCAGCGTGACGCAGAATGGCGACCACAACCTGTCCCTGGTCGACCAGTCGGGCGCGCTCAACAGCGCCACCGTGACTCAGTCGACCGACTGGAACAATTCAACCGTGACGCAGTCCGGCACTGGCAACATCGCGATAGTATCTCAGTAAATTACCCCTTGGCGGCGGGAGTGGTCGGGGCCATTCCCGCCGCCGCACATCTCATGCTTGAAAGGCCCGCCGTGATGAAGAGGATGCTTGCAACCGCCCTGTTTGCGCTCGCCGTTCCGCTTGTCGCGACGGCGCAGACCAGCACCAGGATCAACAGCGTTGGCCACGGCCAGAATATTTTCGTCGATCAGTCGGCCGCAATCGCAAGCAGTGTCGACATCGAGCAGATCGGCAACAGCAATCAACTGGTCCACAGCCAGACCGGCACCGGCCAGAGCGCTGCTTACCGGGTATCCGGCAATGACAATGCCATCGCGGCCCGGCAAGAGGGCAACGGCGCAAACAGCCTCTCCGGCCAGATTACAGGCAATGGCAATGAAGCCCGGCTGACGCAGTTCGCCGCCCTTGGCGGAAGCGTCAATGCGCTGACACTCATCCAGCATGGCAGCAGCAATTTCGCCGACCTCAGCCAAAGCGCCAATGCCGGCGTCAACCAGATGGCACTTACCCAGAATGGCCATGGCAACAGCGCATTGCTCACGCAAAATGGCGATGACAACAGCCTCTCGCTGACGCAGAATGGCAATGGCAACCATGCCCAGCTCAGCCAGACCGGCAATGGGCTGGGCCTTGCGCTTACACAAAATGGCGGCGCGTCCATCGCGATCACGCAGGTCGCGCCGTAAGGAGCCAACCATGTCTGGCATGCTTCTGCCGATAGCACTCATGCTTCAAGGCGCACCCGCCTTTGAACCTCCGGCGGTACAGGTCGAACAGGTGGCGCCCGATGAAAAAGCCTCCGCCGCCGTGTCGGCGCCCAATATAGCGACCTCGCCTGTCCGCGATCCCGCCCATGTTCCGCAGCTTCCCCAGACGCTGGAAGCGCCCCGGGAAAGCGCGCGGGGTGAGGCAGCTCTTTCCAGCGGCGAAGACAACAAAAAGAATCTGGCCGCCGAAGTCGCGCGCGCCGTCAAGTTCATCCGCCAGCGCGGGCAGCAGCCCACGCCTGAGACACTGGCACGGGAGATCGGTCCGGACGCGCTTGCAACCTATCTCAATCAGGATCCATCCCATGTGGATATCTTCAGCGCGCCGGAGAATGGTCATGCCGACCCCTCTGCCGATCCTGACCTGCCCGATGGCGTGCAGGTCGTCCTGCCAGTGAGCCCCGGCAATTGAGATGCGCCCTGGCCGCACCTTGTTTGCGCTTCTGCTGCTCCCTGGCGCAAGCATGATCATGGGCGCGGACGAAGCACCCCGTGCCACAGAGCCGGTTCGACTGGAAGTCGAGCATGCCGAGGGCAAGGCCATAATCTCGGTCATCGGCGAGGCGCGCGAGACGGTTCAGGTCCGCTTTGAACTTGCGGTCGAGGGAGGCTCCAAAATCCGCAACGCCAGCAATGCCACGCTGGCGGCGAACGCAGCCCCTGTTACCTTAAGCCGGGCGATCATTGGCGACGCGCAGCCCTGGTCAGCGCGTCTCACCGTAAGGCTTGGCAACGGCCATAGCTATGTGGTCACAGCGGATGGTTCTGTGCCCGCTCAATAGTGAGAAAAGCAAGGTACGGTGTGAACGACCGGAGTTGGGCCGCGGACTTTGAGGAAAAAACCCAACGTCGAAATCAGGTCAGACGAAACCTCTCGCTTGACCCCCCGATCAGTTCAACCCGCAAGGTTGAGCCGCACCTCGCCCAACATCGGCTCAGGCTGATCCCTCCAGATCCCCCGCGTGTCATAGACATGCTTGTCCGCCCGTTCATCGAGCGGAACGGACTTGAACACGTCATGATCGACGAGCACGATGAAGATGGGGCAACGCTCAATGGCGCTATCGATGTCGACCAACTCCGCTCCCGTGCCAGCAAATTCCATGGGCAGCGCATCGGCATAGGGTTCCACCAGCTTCACCCGCTGCCCATAGCGGCGGGCAAGGCGCGCTGCGATCCGCAGCGCGGGACTCTCGCGGAAATCATCGATATTGGCTTTGAAGGCGAGGCCAAGGCAGGCGATCTCCGCCCCTGGCATCTGATCGATCAGCCGTGACGCACGCTCGAAGACGTGGTCGATCTTCGCATCATTCACCTCCCGCGCCGTGCGGATGAGGCGTGCGTTCCCGGGGTCGCCATGAACGATGAACCAGGGATCGACCGCAATGCAGTGCCCACCGACACCCGGACCCGGTTGAAGGATGTTGACGCGCGGATGACGGTTCGCAAGGCGGATCACTTCCCAGACATCAAGGTCCATGCCATCCGCGATCACCGAAAGCTCGTTGGCAAAGGCGATATTGACATCGCGATAGCTGTTTTCGACGAGCTTGGTCATCTCCGCCGCGCGCGCATTGGTGGTGATGCACTCGCCGCGGACGAATTGACGATAAAAGGTCAGCGCCTTGCGGGCGCAGCGCGGCGTAATCCCGCCTATGCAGCGGTCATTGTTGATCAGTTCGACCAGAATGCGGCCGGGAAGCACGCGCTCGGGGCAATAGGCGATCGCCACATCAGCTGCCCCACCCCCCTTGGCGGGCATTTTCAGATCGGGCCGCAATTGCGCGAGCAGGTCACGCACCTTTTCCGTCGTCCCGACCGGCGAAGTGGATTCAAGGATGATCGTGTCCCCCGCCTTCAGCACCTCTGCCACCGTCCGCGCGGCCTCTAGCACATAGCCGATGTCGGGCGCCCGGTCTTCGGCCACCGGCGTCGGCACAGCGATCAGGAAGACGTCGCTCTCCTCGATCCGCGTCGAAGCCCTCAAGTTGCCCCGCGCAACCACGCCCTGGACCAGTCCGTCGAGATCGACCTCTTCAATATGAACGCGGCCGCTGTTCACTGTCTCGACCACATGGGCGCTGACATCGACGCCCAACACCTTGAAACCCGACCGGGCGATCAGCGCCGCCGTCGGCAGGCCGATATAGCCCAGGCCAATGACGGAAACCTTCTTTTCAACCTCGATGGGCATCGGCGATGATCCTGGCTATGCGCTCCCCGCTCTTGCCGTCGCCGAAGGGATTATGGGCGCGCGACATGGCGGCATAGGCCGTGCTATCATCCAAAAGGTTGAAGATTTCGGAAACGATCCGGTTCTTGTCCGTGCCCACAAGCTTTGCCGTACCCGCGGTCACGCCTTCGGGCCGCTCCGTCGTCTCGCGCATGACAAGGACTGGCTTTCCGAGCGAGGGTGCCTCTTCCTGCACGCCGCCACTATCGGTCAGCACCATCTCGCACATGTCGAGCAGCCGGACGAAATGGGGATAGTCAAGCGGATCTATCATCGCCACATTGTCATGGCCGGAAAGCATATCGCGCATGACCATGCGCACATTGGGATTGGGGTGCACCGGAAAGATCACAGCCACGTCCGGACGCGCGGCAATTTCGCCAATGGCAAGCGCGATATTCTCCATGCCGCCGCCGAAATTCTCCCGCCTGTGGCTGGTGACGGCAATGATCCGCTTGCCGCTAAAGCGCTTGGCAAGACGGTCCAGGCCCGCAGCAAGCGAGGGCTCTTCCCAAATCCGGTCCCGCGTCGCTAGCAATGCGTCGATGACGCTGTTGCCGGTCACATGAATGCTCGCCGGATCGCGGTTTTCCCGCATCAGTGCCTCGGCAGCCGCCTGCGTCGGCGCGAAATTCATGTCGGCGATGCAGGAGACGACCATCCGGTTCACCTCCTCGGGCCAGGGATGATGAATATCCCCGCTCCGCAGGCCCGCCTCGACATGGCCGACCGGGATCTTCCGGTAATAGGCGGCAAGCGTCGCCACCATAGTGGTGAGCGTATCGCCATGCACCAGCACCCGGTCGGGCCGCTCCCGGTCATAAACTTCGCCCAAGGCAAGGATGAGTCGCGCGGTGAGGCCATCGAGCGACTGATTGTCCTGCATGATGTCGAGGTCGATGTGGGGAACGATTTCGGCTATAGTCAGCACTTGATCAAGGAGATCACGATGCTGGGCCGTGACACAGACGCGTGTTTCGATATGCGCAAAAGACCCGAGCGCATGAATGACCGGAAAAAGCTTGATCGCTTCGGGCCGTGTTCCGAATACGACAATGACTTTCTGCTTGCTCAAATGCGCCCCTCGGCTCAAAGCGGTAAAATCACTTATCCCCTTAGGCTGAGTTGGTTTAATTAGGGTGAAGAGAAGCAAAGAAGGAGGAAATCGCGCCGATGACGCCAGCTGAGTCCCCCTATCCCTCAATCATTCCGGTGATCCTGTGCGGTGGATCAGGAACGCGCCTTTGGCCGCTGTCGCAACCTGAACGGCCTAAGCAGCTCCTGTCTCTGGTCGGCGCCGACAGCATGATACAATTGACCACGAAGAGGACTTTGGGTCGCGCTGGTTTTGCGCCGCCATTGATCGTCGCCAATGCCCGCCATGCGGAGATGATCGAGGAGCAGGTTCGGGCGACAGGCGAAGACGAAGCAAGGCTCATTCTGGAGCCCGTGGGCCGCAATACGGCTCCTGCCATTGCCTTGGCGGCTGTCGCTGCACATAACCCCGCAACCCCCCTTCTGGTCATGCCCAGCGACCATGTGATTGCTGATCTTGGGGCGTTTCACGAGGCCGTTCAGCAGGCGCTCCCGCTGGTTCGCGAGGGGTGGCTTGTAACCTTTGGGATCACCCCTACCGCGCCTGAAACCGGCTATGGCTATATCAAGATGAGAGGGGCCTTGTCTCCGGCCGTTCGGCAGGTAGAACGTTTTGTCGAAAAACCTGATGCAGACAAAGCCCGCGCCATGATTGCTGAAGGCGGGCATGTTTGGAACGCGGGCATTTTCATGTTTCGCGCCGATGCCTATCTTGCCGCTCTCGAAAAACATCAGCCGGAGATATTCGGAGCCATCCTAAGGTCCATGGAAATGGGCACAAGCGACGGCCAGCGCATCATCCCCGATAGCGAATATTTCTCAATGTGCCCTTCCAACTCCATCGACTATGCCGTCATGGAAAAAGCCGGCCGGGTAGCCGTGGTGCCAGTCGACATGGGCTGGTCCGACCTGGGCAGCTGGGACGCATTGCACGCCATCAATGCTTGCGACAAGAATGGTAATGCCTGCCGTGGCGAAGTGCTGGCACTTGAGACACGCAATTGCCTTATCCACAGCGAAGGGCCGCGGATATCGCTTGTGGGCATTGAGGACCTCATCATCGTGGCCACGGACAAGGACATATTGATCATGCCCCGAGGGCGGTCTCAGGAGGTGCGAAAGGTAACAGAAGCGCTCGAAAAGAATTGAACTAGCCGCGCAGACCTTTCAGATACTGCCCATATTGACTCTTCCCCAGCCTGTCGATGGCGCCATCAAGGTCTGCGTCGCTGATAAATCCCTGCCGCCAGGCAATCTCCTCCGGACAGGCGATCTTCATCCCCTGCCTGCGTTCCAGTGTGCCGACGAACTCCGCCGCCTCCAGCAGGCTGTCGGGAGTACCGGTATCGAGCCAGGCATAGCCGCGGCCCATGACCTCAACGTTGAGCAACCGGCGTTCCAGGTAGACTTTGTTCACGTCCGTGATTTCATATTCGCCTCGAGCCGAGGGCTGGAGATCTGCGGCAATGCTGACAACGTCCGCATCGTAGAAATAGAGACCAGTCACCGCCCAATGGGATTTTGGAGCAGCCGGTTTCTCTTCAATGCTAAGCGCCCGCATATCTGCATCGAAATCGACCACACCATAACGCTCTGGATCCGCCACATGATAGGCGAAGACCGTCGCTCCGGTTTCGCGCGTGCGCGCCGATTTCAGAATCTCCGGAAGCCCGTGTCCAAAAAAGATATTATCGCCAAGCACAAGGCAGGATGGTCCGCCCGCCACGAAGTCCGCGCCAATAGTGTAGGCCTGGGCTAGCCCCTTGGGCTCGGGCTGAATGGCATAGCTGATTTCCATGCCCCATTGTGACCCATCG
>DATEFI010000351.1:0-2119 GCA_035280705.1 Rhizorhapis sp.
TGAAAAGCCGGTGGCGTAAGGCCGGTTTCGATTGAGGTTGCCGTTCTGTCCCCTCTCCAGTGGGAGAGGGATACGCAGACCTAGGCCGACGCAGCCGGACTTAGTCGCAGTTGGGTGAGGGGTGCCAACGCTACTGATAGAGCACAACCCCTCACCAACTCCGGCTAGGCCGCAAGCAGCCAAGCCTTCATATCCTCTCCCCATGGGAGAGGGAAAACGGCGCGTCTGCTCCTAACGCGAAAGTGACCGTAAACCTCAAAATTCCGTCCCATCCTTGCGTCTGAACCCCTTCCCCGTGAACAGATGCAGGTCGATGTCGGGATAGTGGCAATCGCCTTGGGAGACCCGTCCGATCGCCACAAATGAGCAATCCTGTTCGCTCTCGTTGACCAGGCAATGTCCATTGCCGTCCCCCTTTGGAAAAGCCGCAATGTCACCGGCCCGCATAGGCGTCCGGCCATTGTCGTCGATCAGAACCGCCTCTCCTGACAGCATTATGACCAATTCGTCCTCTTCCTCGTGCCAATGCCGCTGAGCCGACCAGCCGCCCGGTTTCAGCACCACATGGCTGGCCCCGAAGTCCGTAATCCCTGCGGCCGGAGCGAGCCGGCGAAACCAGCGCTGCTGGACCTCGCCAGCATATTGGCCGGGATAGCTGGTGCTGTTGATCTGCGGAATTGATGAAAGGTCCAGCTTCGGCACCGTCACATCTCCTTCTGGTCAAAACCCCACCGCTGCGCTAACCGGCGCGGATGGATAGTCTCCGCTCCACATTGACCGATCCCGCAGCCTTAGCAAGGCGGCTTATCGCCTGCCCCTCCATAACCCCTGCCACCGGCGCGGTGTTCGAGGTTCTGGAGGAAATGCTGGTTGCCCTCGGCTTCGATGTGGAACGCTTCATCAGCGGCGCGGCCCCGGACGGGCCGGTCGAAAATCTGCTCGCCGTCAGAAGCCATGGCGAAGGGCCGCATTTCGCCTTTGCCGGGCACCTCGATGTTGTGCCGCCGGGCAATGGCTGGTCCACCGATCCCTTTGAACCGGTGCAGAAAGGCGACCTGCTTTACGGCCGTGGCGCGGTCGACATGAAGGGCAGCATCGCGAGCTTCGTTGCGGCAGTCGCCCGGACGAGCGCCCTCCCCGGCACGATCAGCCTCATCATCACCGGCGATGAGGAGGGAGCGGCCGTTCATGGCACGCTCGCGCTCATGGATCGCATGGCCGAAAGAGGCATTGCGCCGGACCTGTGCCTTGTGGGCGAGCCCACCTCGGTCAATCGCCTGGGCGACATGATGAAGATCGGCCGCCGCGGCTCGGTCAACATGTGGATCAGCGTTAAGGGCATGCAGGGGCATGTCGCCTACCCCCATCTCGCCAACAATCCCATCAGTCCGCTGGTCCGTATTCTGGCGGCCATCGAGGCCATTGAACTCGACCGGGGAACCGAATGGTTTCAGCCAAGCAATATCGAGATTACTGATCTCGAGGTCGGCAATCCAGCCACCAACGTCATCCCGGCCGAGGCAAAGGCGCGGATCAGCATCCGCTTCAACGACCAGCATACAGGGGCTTAATTGGTCGATCGCATTCGCGCGGTCGTCGAGGCTGACGGCGGCGAACTGCTGGCCAAGATCAGCGGCGAACCCTTTCTGACGCCGCCCGGGGACTTTTCCGCCATGATCGCCACGGCGATCCGCGAAGCCACCGGGACCGAAGCGGAACTATCCACCAGCGGCGGCACCTCCGACGCCCGCTTCCTTTCAAGGCTTTGTCCAGTGGTGGAGTTCGGCCTTTGCAATGCGACGATGCACAAGCTCGATGAGGCGGTGGCCGTGCAGGACCTGGAAACGCTGACCCTGATTTACGCGAATGTGTTGCAGCGGGTTTTGAGCGCCTGACACTCTTCGACCACAGGTGCCATCGTCCCTGCACAGGCAGGGGCCCAACTTTTCTTCAATAAGGCAGGAAAAAAGGACAGCGGGGTCCCTGCCTGTGCAGGGACGACGACCGACCTGTACAAATCCGCCTTCGCGGGATCAGATAACCTACCCCGCCATTTCGGCCGCGCCCCAGGCGCCGCTGAAACGATGGAGATAATCCGATTCCGCCTCAGGCATGGAGA
>DATEFI010000352.1:0-3918 GCA_035280705.1 Rhizorhapis sp.
AAGCAGGCTTTATGTCGCCATGCCCTTTTACCAGGGGGAGACGCTGGAGCAGCGGATCGGCCGTCACCCCCCGTCCATCGCGGCCGGAGTGACAGTGGCCGCGCGCCTGACACGGGGCGTGGCCGCGCTCCACCGGCTGAATATTGTGCACCGCGACATCAAGCCCGAAAATGTGATCCTGACCGAGGATGGCGGCTTGAGGCTCATCGACCTTGGCGTGGCACGGCTCCCGCGAATCGAGGAGTTCGAAGCGCGGGAGATCCCCGGCACGCCGAGCTACATGGCGCCCGAACTTTATCATGGGGAGCTTGGCAGCGAGGCGTCCGATCAATTTGCCCTGGGCGTCACGCTCTACCGCCTGTTCACGGGCCGCTATCCCTATGGCGAGGTGGAGGCGTTCAGCCGCCCCAAATTCGGCAGGCCGGTTCCGCCCTCCCGCTATCGTCCCGACATGCCCGCCTGGCTCGAATCGGCGCTGCTTCGCGCGATCGCGGTGAAGCCGGACGAACGGTTCGGCGATGTTGTGGAGCTGCTCAGAACGCTGGAAGACGGCGGCACACGGGCCATTGGGGCCCCGCAGCCCCGCTCGCTCTATGAGCGCAATCCGCTGCGTTTCTGGCAAGTCATATCCGCGCTGCTGTTCATCGCGCTGATGTTCGCGCTGGCCAGCCGCTGACGGGGACGATTGCCCCTCATCCAATGGATATTCAAACTGGAAGACCCGCTTCCGCACGTACATTCACCTCCGACAGTTAGGCTCGATGTGGGGGACGAAAGGCCCCCGACAGCGCCGTTGCTGCCGATTGAGAATGCCGCACCTTTGAGGCGGCCGCGAATTTCATGATGACCGCAGCGTCGTTGCTGCGATGCAACAGGATTAAATCGAAGCGGCTCCAATGTCAATCTCGGCGATCGCTCCTGCGGTCGATCAACAGGAGATCCGTTACCCAGCCGGAACCTTCGGCAATATATGCGGGTTGTTCCATGTAGATGCCGGGAGAAACGGAATGAAACGGTACGCCTATGCGTGGATAACAATCGCTTTCTTTTTGATTTCCATATTGGGGCATTGGATTTTCGGCTGGTACGCCTTTATCGATGAGGCGGCGGAGCACGGCCAGAGGCCGGAATTCAATCAATATCTGGTCGAAATGGGCCGTGACACATTCGAAAACTGGCAATCGGAATTCCTGCAGCTCCTCTGGCAGGTCGTGGGCCTTGCCTATTTTCTCTATGTGGGATCGCCTTCCTCGAAGGAAAATGATGACCGCCTGGAGGCCAAGGTCGATGAATTGTTGAAGTTTGCGGCAGGAGATAAGGCGGAGGAACTGATCAGCCAACTGGACCATCGTTATCTGCGAACCCATGGCCATGCCAAGCCGCATGGGCATGAGGCATGACAAGCCATTCCTGTTCAGAGTGCCCGCAGTGCCCGGGAAGGTGGCACAGACATCAGGGGCAGTGAGCCGAGAAGGCCGATCCCGAGCGTCATGATCGCGCCTGCCGCAAGGGTTCCAAACACTACCCACCAGTCCGGCGCCCAGCCGAATTCGAAAATGCGCGCGATCACATACCAGGCGGCGAACATCCCCAGCGTCAGCGAGACTGCCGCCAGCACGACGGCCAGAATCACATATTCCAATGCCTGGGCTCCCAGGATCTGGAGACGGGTCGCGCCCAGAATCTTCATGATGACGCTGTCGTAGCTCCGCGCCTGACGGGATGCGGC
The DNA here is from genome assembly GCA_035280705.1 of Rhizorhapis sp. Taxonomy (GTDB): domain Bacteria; phylum Pseudomonadota; class Alphaproteobacteria; order Sphingomonadales; family Sphingomonadaceae; genus Rhizorhapis. The sequence continues at coordinate 1,730 of DATEFI010000352.1, forward strand.
GATGGCTCCGATCAATACCGCTATGCCTGCCAGAATGGCTACGGAGGCCGCAGCGACGATGGCGCCGGACATCTGGCGAAGCAATGTGCTCACCTGCGTGACGATCTCGCTCACCGCGATGACCGATATGGAGGGGAAAGCCGTCAGCAATGCCCGCTGCATCGCTGCGTCCCGGCGCTTGTCCATGGTGATGGTGGCGGCCAGGCTGTGCGGCGCGGCCTTGAGCGTATTGGGGGAAAACACAAGGATATAGTTGAAGCCCATTGTGTCCCAGTTGACTTGCCGCAGCGATGCGATCCGCGCTTCGATCTCCCGCCCGAGCACGCTCACCGTGAGCGTATCGCCAAGGCTGAGGCCCATGATCCTGGCGGCTTCCCTGTCCAGCGACACAAGCGGCGGTCCCTTATAGTCGCGGGGCCACCATTGCCCTTCCACCAGATCGCTCCCCTCCGGCAGTGCATCGCTATAGGTGACGCCCCTTTCGCCGCGGAGGAACCAGGCGCCTTCGGGCAATTCCTGAAGGTCGGCCACCCGCTGCCCGCCATAGGCCACGATCGTGCCCCGCAGCGCCGGAACGATATTGAGCTCGGCGCCGGGTGCGCGGCTTTCGACCAGTTGGCGGAAACGCGCTTCCTGCTCCGCCGGAATATCGAGCACGAACTGGTTGGGCGCGCGCTCTGGCACGGTGCGCTGGATCTCCGCGTCAAGGCTGGTCTGCACGCCTGCAAGCGTGACGAACAGCGTCAGCGCAAGGCCGAGCGCAATCACCAGCGCCGGGGTCTGCGAGCCTGGGCGGTAGAGACTGGCGATCGCCAGCCGCCAAAGCGGCCGCCTGGGACTCGGCAAGCGCATCGCGATCCACCTGACTGCCCAGCCAAGGCCAAAGAGGAGCAGCAGCACCGCTGCCGTGGCGCCCAGCACCGTGGCCGAGAATAGCGGCTCGTCCGTTGTGCCGATTGCCAGGGCTGCCACTGCCGCGAGGGCGGCTGCGCTTGCCGCGAGGCTGCGCCAGCCGGCGCGCGCCCGGCGTTCCACGAGCGCCCGGAACAGGGCCGCTGCGGGTTCGGTCCGGGCGCGCGCAAGCGGAGGCAGGGTGAAGACAAGCGCGATCAAAAGGCCATAGGCGGCACTTGTCAGCAGCGGCAGTGGATGAACATTGAAGCCCGGGTGGACCGGCAGCACATCGCCCGCCAGCCAGACGATAGCGGGGGGCAGCAGCGCGCCCAGCAGCAGACCGCAGCCGATGGCGAACAATGTGACCGCTCCGATCTGCAAAAGATAGATGCGCGCAATATCGGCCGAGGTCGCGCCGAGCACCTTGAAGGTCGCGATGCTGCTTCGCTTCTGTGTCAAATAGGAGGACACGCCATTGCTGACGCCAATTCCGGCGATGAGCAGCGCGGTAAGGCCAATCAGCGAGAGAAACTGCCCCATCCGCTCAAAAAAGCGATTGGCGCCCGGCGCGGCGCGGTCGCGGTCCTTGAACTCCCATCCGGCGGTGGGAAACTGGGCTTCCAGCGCGTCGCGCCGCTGCCGTGCATCTTCGCCGGGGCGCAGCTTTATGCGATATTTGCTTTCGAACAGGCTGCCGGGCTGGATCAGCCCTGTGCGGCGGAGACCCTCCATAGAAGTGATGGCGACTGGACCCAGGGTGAAGCCTTCGCCGACCCGGTCCGGCTCTTCGGCAATCACGCCGCGAATGTGGAAAAGCGCGTTGCCGTAGCGCAGGCGGTCGCCGATATGGAGGCCGAGCCTGTCGATCAGGGACTGGCCGACGACCAGATCGTCCGATTTCAATGAGCTTTTGAGCGCGCCTTGCTGAAGCACGAGCGAGCCGTAGAGCGGATAGGCAGCATCGACGCCCTTCAATTCGGTCAGCACGGCGGGCGGTGCGTCCCCGCCTTTGCCAATGCGCTGCGCCATCGCGCGCATCCGGATCGTTTCGCTGAGCTGTCCGATACGGCGCAATTCCGCCTTCTCTGCGGTACTCGCCTCGCGCTGCATCATTCCGACTTCGATATCGCCGCCCAGCAGGACGCGGCCTCGCTCGGATAGTTCGCCGGTGATAGAGGCGGTCAGGCTGCCGATGGCCGCCAGCGTCGCCACGCCCAGGAACAGGCAGATGAACAGCAGCCGCAAGCCGCGGAGTTTGGCGTGCAGGTCACGGCGCGCAATGGGCCAGCAGGCCC
>DATEFI010000353.1:0-3376 GCA_035280705.1 Rhizorhapis sp.
CCTTCTCTTGATAGCCGCAACGGTGGTGACCGTATTGCTGAACAATTGAGCCTCTCCGGCACCCTACAGCGATTGGCAGAGAAATGAATGCTTCACAAAAAGGACTAGCGAGAGCCGAGTTTCGACTGATGCCCGGACTAGCCTTAGGCCTCCAAAAGCTGCAGGAACTTGAGAAACTCCTCAATTCTGCACGCGACTCGCTAGCACGTGGAGAAGCGCTGTCTGCGGTCGAGAGGCTGCGTTTAAACGGTGCGCTCGACGACCTCATGGCTCGGGAAAGAGCAACATTTCGCCACCTGGTGGCGCCCCACACATCTGAAGAAGCGAAAGCGGCGCATTAAAGCCGGTACATCTTACGTCCAATACAAAGGAACACATCATGGCCAAAAGCCAGAAAAGATCGAACCGCGAAGTTCGCAAACCCAAGGCGGAGAAACCCAAAAAGCAGAATGCGTCCAACCCCACGCAAAAGCCCGGTGCCGTGGGCATCGTTACGCTGAAAAGCTGAGTGCACTATAGGAGCGGACGGGTGTTTCAAAAGCGCCCGCCAACCCGTCCATCAGGGCCGATCAGGCAGCGCCCATGCTGTGCGGCCACCTACGAGCCAAATTGCTCTACCTCACCGTTGATCAGAACACTGTCCTCGCCACGGCCGGGGTGGGGAGGCTATCACCTTCATCGCGAGCGAGGCTCCGAGCTTCCTCCTCCTCTTCCAAGCGGAATTCCAGAGCAATCGCTGCGTCTTCGGGGCTGAGGGTGCCAGGCGTTCCCGCTTCGCGCGCCTCGGCCTCGGCAGCCTCAGCCTCCCACGCGTTTGCGGCCTTCAGCGCTCTCTGGCGCACCTTATCAAGAGGCGAGGCAGTGGCGACCTGTCGATGGTGCGCCGCCTCTCGTCTGCACATGGCTGAGCTGTTGGACATGGCGGCCCTACCGGCTGCCGCTCGGCGGAGCATTCCGGACCCACAGTGACACCCAACGCGCGCGGCTAGGTCGCGCAGCGACAGATGTCACGGCCTGCTTTGTCACGGGCGCCAAGGGCAGTGCGGTGGATCGCGCCCGTTGATCGCGTTCCAGTGCAGCAGCGAGATGCGCCGGATCGATCGGATGATGCTCGATGACTGACCCTTTTTCCACCCGCAGCGTAGTGCCGACCCGATGATAGGCTGTATGGCCGTTGCCCTCCAGCATCTCTTCATCAGTTTCCACTTCGTAGGGACCTGCTGACAAGGGTTCTGTGAACCCCGGCAGCTGAAATGGCGCGATGAATGTTACCGTTGTACATGTCGTACGAATGGTCATGATCGCTTTCCCTCATCGAGAGCGGTGCCGTTCAGGGCAGCAGGCATCGTGTATCTCCCGTTTGCAGGCGGGAGCACGTTGGTCTCTCTGTCACGATATGCCTGCGGCACGATGAGGGTGATAGTCTGCTATACCACAGGCCCCTCAATCACCCGCATCTATTCGTCGGGGGCGCGGAGTGGGAATGTCGCTGCCCTAGAAGCCCATGCCTGAAGGCGCACCATCGGCACCGCTGCTGTGCTCCATGCGATCAGCGATTGCCGCTTCTGTGGTGATCAGCAGCCCGGCGACAGACGCGGCATCCTGCAACGCGGTTCGCACAACCTTGGTAGGATCGATGACACCGCATTGGAAAAGATTTTCATATTGTTCGGTTTGGGCATTGAAGCCGAGATTTTCGTCTTTCCCATCAAGCAGCCTACCAGCGACCACTCCGCCATCGAAACCTGCATTCTCCGCGATCTGGCGAAGTGGTGCCTGCAGCGCCCGTCGAACGATTTCGACGCCACGCCGCTGGTCATCATTGACGGGAGCGACAGTGTCCAGCGCCTTCGACGCATAAAGCAGGGCGGTGCCGCCGCCCAGCAATATACCCTCCTCGACCGCTGCACGCGTCGCGTGTAGGGCGTCCTCGACCCGATCCTTCCGTTCCTTGACTTCGAGTTCGGATGCCCCGCCGACTTTTATGACGGCAACGCCACCGGCCAGCTTGGCGAGCCGCTCCTGTAGCTTTTCCCTGTCATAGTCGCTTGTCGCGGCCTCGATCTGCTGCCGGATCGCTTCAACGCGGCCTTGAATGGCATCGGGGCTGCCGGCCCCATAGACGATCGTGGTCGCGTCCTTCGTGATCGACACACGCTTTGCAGTGCCCAGCATTTCGAGCGTGACATTCTCCAGCTTGACGCCAAGTTCCTCGGTCACAACGTTACTCGCTGTCAAGATAGCAAGATCTTCGAGCATCGCCTTGCGACGGTCACCAAAACCAGGCGCCCTTACCGCCGCGACCTTGAGCCCGCCGCGCAACTTGTTGACCACCAGTGTCGAGAGCGCATCGCCTTCAACATCCTCGGCGATGATAAAAAGCGACCGGTGCGCCTTTGCTACCGCCTCCAGGACGGGAAGCATCGCCTGCACGTTCCCCATCTTCTTCTCATGGATCAAAATGTAGGGATCCTCTAACTCGACCGACATCTTCTCGCTGTCAGTGACGAAATAGGGCGACAGATAGCCCCGGTCGAACTGCATGCCTTCGACCACATCCAATTCGAACTCGATCCCGGGGGCCTCCTCGATCGTGATCACGCCCTCCTTGCCAACCTTTTCCATGGCCTCGGCGATCCTGTTTCCGACGACCTCATCGCCATTGGCCGAGACGATGCCGACCTGCGCGATCTCCTGGTTGTTCGCAACGGGCTTGGATCGCGCCTTGAGTTCGGTCACCACGGCGGTGACAGCGAGATCGATGCCGCGCTTGAGATCCATGGGGTCGATGCCGGCGGATACCGCCTTCATACCCTCTCGAACGATCGCCTGCGCAAGCACGGTTGCGGTGGTGGTCCCGTCTCCGGCGTGATCATGCGCTCGGGATGCGACGGCGCGCATCATTTGCGCGCCCATATTTTCAAACTTATTGGTAAGCTCGATTTCCTTGGCGACGGTCACGCCATCCTTGGTAATCCTGGGCGCTCCGTAGCTTTTATTGATCAGAACGTTGCGTCCCTTGGGGCCGAGTGTGACACGCACTGCGTCGGCAAGGATGTTGACGCCCCGCGCCATGCCTTCGCGGGCCGGCTGGGAGAATTTCACGTCTTTGGCTGTCATGGCTTAGGCCCGACTTTCCTGTCGCTGGTCCGCGATCATATTGTCGCTTTCACAAGCGGGAGCCAGCGCTGCCATCTGCGAGTTGGCACCCCCAGTCGAGAGCGCCAATCAGCCTCATATGCGCCCTACCAGGAACGATGACAAGCTTGCCAGCCGAGCTGCACCTCACACTCGAGACCCGAATACCGTCACAAAATGGCGGGGTTGTTGATTGTCCGCTTTGACTCCCCCGATCCTGCATCGAAAGGAAACCTTT
>DATEFI010000354.1:0-3850 GCA_035280705.1 Rhizorhapis sp.
GATATTGAAGCCCTTTATTTCGGAACAAAATCACTGGATCGTGCAGCAGCACGGAATTTTTCAGGGCTATTTCTTTTTCCATCACATCGGTCTCGAGCGGAACGCGCGAGAGGCTTTCCGCGGGCACCCCTGGTTCGAGACAGCAGCCGAATTTGTCGAAAAATATGACCAATCCGCCTTCGATCAGAATTATGACATGGCACCGCTCAGCTTTTTCGAGCCAATGGTGCACCGCGTCTTCGCCGAGCCCAAGAACGCCGTGATAAGCAGAAGCACGGTCGATCTGCGCTGATCCTGCCCCGCCAGCAGGGCTGTTACGGCAGCGAGCGACGCCTTCAGCGGCAAATCTTTAGGCAATAGCCGAGAAGCCGCAATTTTTTGTTGCATAGCGGCGAAAATCGCCCACATCCTTTTGGGGATGTTGCGCCAATATGAACTTGTTGAGCGTGTGAAACGCGATGATCCCAACGCCGACGAGGCGTTTATCAACCGCGCCTATGTGTTCTCGGTCCAGAAGCATGGCAGCCAGAAGCGCGCCAGCGGCGACCCCTATTTCAGCCATCCTATCGAAGTGGCGGGCATTCTTACCGGCCTGCACCTTGATGACCAGACGATCATCACCGCCCTCCTCCATGACACGATAGAGGACACGCTGGTCACCTATGAGGAGATCGAGAAGAATTTCGGGCCGGACATTGCGCGGCTGGTCGATGGGGTCACCAAGCTCTCCAAGATCGAGGCGCAGACTGAAAATGAGCGCGCCGCGGAAAATCTGCGCAAGTTCCTGCTCGCCATGTCGGACGACATCCGCGTCCTGCTGGTGAAACTTGCCGACCGGCTCCACAATATGCGGACGCTGCACTTCATCAAGAATGAGGAAAAGCGCAAGCGCATCGCCCGCGAAACCATGGAGATCTATGCCCCGCTCGCCGAGCGGATCGGCATGTATGAATTCATGCGGGAAATGCAGTTTCTGGCCTTTCAGCAGCTTGAGCCGGATGCCTGCGCCAGCATCACCAGGCGCCTCGATCAGCTAAAAGAGGGCGGCGGGGACAAGATCGCCCGCATCGCGTCCGGCCTGCAATTGCTGCTGGGCAGCGCGGGGATCAAGGTGTCGGTCTCAGGCCGGGAGAAGCATCCTTATTCCATCTGGAAGAAGATGCAGGAGCGGCATATCAGCTTCGAGCAGCTCACCGACGTGATGGCCTTTCGCGTCATCACCGAAAGTGCCGAGGACTGCTATCGCGCGCTCGGCATCATTCACCAGCGTTACAAAATGGTTCCGGGGCGCTTCAAGGACTATATCTCGACGCCCAAGCGCAATGGCTACAAGTCGCTGCACACGACGGTCATCCATAATGAAAATGCGCGCATCGAAATCCAGATCCGCAGCAAGGAAATGCACCGGGACAGCGAATTCGGTCTGGCGGCGCACTGGGCCTATAAGCAGCGGAGCGCTGGTCCCGATGGCCAGGCGGCGTGGATACGCGACCTCATCGAAATCCTCGACCAGAGCCAGGATGCGGACGAGCTTCTCGAACATACCCGCATGGCGATGTATCAGGACCGCATCTTCGCCTTCACGCCCAAGGGAGAGCTGCACCAGCTTCCCAAGGGCTCGACACCGGTGGACTTTGCCTATGCAGTGCACACCAATCTTGGCAACCAGACGGTCGGCGCCAAGGTCAATGGCCGCGTGGTGCCGCTGCGCACCCAGCTTCAGAATGGCGATCAGGTCGAGATCCTGAAGTCGGAGGGGCAGGAACCAAGCCCCGGCTGGTTGACCTTCGTCATCACGGGCAAGGCCCGCGCCGCCATCCGCCGCTTCGTCCGTCACAAGCAGCGGGACGAAATGATCGCGCTCGGCGAAATGCTGTTCGAGGAAATTTCGGGCCGGCTGCCGGTGGAAATCGGCGACAAGGCCATGGCCGCAGCCCTGACGCGCCTGAAGCTGGAGGACCGTTCCAGCCTCTTGCTCGCCATCGGCACGCACAGCATCTCCGACGCCGAGGTCATGGAGGCGCTGATCCCCGGCAGCACCATGGACGCCGAACACCATCTCCACGTGCCGCAGCAGCATAAGGCCATTTCCATCCGTGGCCTCACCCCCGGCGTGGCTTTCAAGCTAGGCGAATGCTGCCACCCTGTTCCCGGCGACCGCATCGTGGGCTTGCGCCATACGGGCGAAGGCATTGAGGTTCACACCATCGACTGCCGCAATCTTGAAAACAGCGCCGATGCGGACTGGGTGGACTTGAGCTGGGATGCCAAGTCGGGCGGCGGCACTGCGCGGCTCAGCGTCATCCTGAAGAATGAGCCGGGGGCGCTTGCGGCCGTGGCCAATATCTTCGGCACCAACAAGGCGAACATCCTGAACCTGCAGCTCAGCAACCGGGAAGGTCCGTTCCATACGGACATCATCGACATAGAGGTGCACGACACCGCGCACCTCATGCGGATCATCTCGGCGCTACGTTCGATTGAACCCGTGATCCAGGCGGACCGGGTTTAACCTCCTCTCCCCTCCCGCAAGCGGGAGGGGAACTGCCTTCACCGCCCGCACTCCACCAGACCGCTCCCTGCCTGGCTGATCTTGCAAGCCGCAGGTCCAAGGACCTTCACGTCGCCGGCCCCCTTGACGGTCACCTCCGCCGTGCCAGAAGCGCCGAGCGTGACGCTTCCCGGCCCCTGGCTATCCAGTACGAGGTCCTTGGCCGTCAGCGCGGGCGCGTCGATGCTGCCCGCTCCAATGACCTGAACCCTCGCCTGCCCGGCCCGTCCGCTGAGGCGAATTCGTCCTCCACCCGCGCTGTTCACCACCAGTTGATCAACGGCAATTCCATCGACCTCCAGATCGCCATTGCCTGCCATGCTGATGTCGCCCCGCACCCCCTTCATGCCGTGGACGCTGAGCGAACCATCGCCGCCCATGATGACGCGCCGGACAGCAGGCGTGCTGATCAAAAGCTCGACCGCTCCGGGATTGCGATTCTTCTCGCCATAGCGCGATGCCGCCGCTCGAATGGTAAGGACGCCGCCCGAAACGCTGAGCGACACCCGGTCGAGAGCATCCCTTGCCCCCTCGCCTTGCGCGCTATTGCCCTTCCCGGTCAGCACAACGACACGGAAAGGCGCCTGCATCCGAACCGTGTGGAAGTCGGTAACGCTATATTGTTGCTGCGCGGCGAAGGCAGGCCCAACCACCGCCAGCGATGCGATGGCCGCCAGAATTTTCCTGATCATCCTGTCACCATGCCAGCCGCCGCTTAACACACAATAAAAAAGGCGGCCCCCCGAAAGGGACCGCCCTCTTTCGCCCACTAGAACCGTGGCTTAGTCGACCTTTTCCCGATTATATTTGGGGGCCGCCTCATTCAGGATATGCAGGATCTTCTGGAGCGCGCGAGGTTCGTCGACCTCTTCCATCGCCGCCAGTTCGCGAGCCAGCCTGCTGGAGGCCGCTTCGAAGATCTGGCGCTCCGAATAGCTCTGCTCGGGCTGGTCGTCGGCGCGGAACAGATCGCGGGTCACCTCGGCGATCGAAACCAGATCGCCCGAGTTGATCTTCGCCTCATATTCCTGCGCACGGCGCGACCACATGGTGCGCTTCACCTTGGGCTTGCCCTTCAGCGTTTCCAGCGCCTCGCCGAGCGTCTTGTCCGACGACAGCTTGCGCATGCCGACGCTTTCAGCCTTGTTGGTGGGCACGCGGAGCGTCATCCGCTCCTTCTCGAACCGCAGAACGTAAAGCTCCAGCTGGATGCCTGCGATTTCCTGGCTCTGCAGTTCCACCACCCGGCCAACACCGTGTTTCGGGTAAACAACATAATAGCCAACATCGAAAGACAGC
>DATEFI010000355.1:0-3325 GCA_035280705.1 Rhizorhapis sp.
ATCGACGCGCGGGCGAAGTCGCGGATCGATTCGTCGAGATTGTACATGGCCATCGCCACGCCCGAGGAGGGGAACTGAAACACTTCCTCGTCGATCGTCTTGCCGTCGGGCGTCATCAGCACGGAGGTCATGAGGCCGAGCGAGCCGAAGCCCTGAGCAACGGTGTCCGACTGAACGTCGCCGTCATAATTTTTGCAGGCCCAGACGAACTTGCCGCTCCACTTCAGCGCAGAAGCGACCATGTCGTCGATCAGGCGGTGCTGATATTCAATGCCGAGCGCGTCGAACCGGGCCTTGAACTCCTCGGTGAAGACCTCCTCGAACAGGTCCTTGAAGCGGCCGTCATAGGCCTTCATGATCGTGTTCTTGGTGGACAGATAAAGCGGCCATTTACGGTCAATGGCATAGTTCATCGACGCGCGGGCGAAGTCGCGGATCGATTCGTCGAGATTGTACATGGCCATCGCCACGCCCGAGGAGGGGAACTGAAACACTTCCTCGTCGATCGTCTTGCCGTCCTCACCCTCGAAGACGAGACGCAGCTTGCCGGCGCCCGGCACCAGGAAATCGGTCGCGCGATACTGGTCGCCAAAGGCATGGCGGCCGATCACGATGGGGTCCGTCCAGCCGGGCACCAGACGGGGCACGTTGCGGATCACGATGGGTTCCCGGAACACCACGCCGCCCAGGATGTTGCGGATGGTGCCGTTGGGCGACTTCCACATCTTCTTGAGGCTAAACTCCTCGACGCGCGCTTCGTCCGGAGTGATGGTGGCGCATTTTACGCCCACGCCATATTTCTTGATCGCGTTGGCGGCATCCACGGTGATCTTGTCGTCCGTGCGGTCGCGTTCCTCGACGGCGAGGTCATAATAATGGAGGTCGATGTCGAGATAAGGCTGGATGAGCCGCTCGCGGATCCATTGCCAGATGATGCGCGTCATCTCGTCGCCGTCGATTTCGACTACCGGATTCTTGACCTTGATCTTCGCCATTCTCTTTGTCGCTTTCGTGCCTGGGGTAGGGTTTGCGAAGGGCTCTAGGCAAAGGAGGCACAATGATCAACTGTGAAGGGAAAAGTTTCGATGTTTGTGACGGTAATGATTTGCATTATCGTTTTATGCCGGGGTCTGCTCCGGCCGGAGGGAAAATCCTCCGCTCGCTTTCGCTCCGATATGCCAAGGCGTTGTATCCAAAGCGGCTACAGCCTAAAGAGCGGCCATGATATCGGAAAATTCCTACGCCGTTCCCGGCGCGACCACCGTCAAATGGCGTTTCCCCTCGGTTCACCCCGAAGGGCGCAAGTTCGGCGCCATTGCGGCAGGGATAGCCGTGCTCGCCTGGTTATTCGTCCCCTGGCTTACCTGGCCGATGATCGTGCTGACGATCTGGGTTCTGGCCTTCTTCCGGGACCCTATCCGGGTTACGCCGGTGGATGACAGCCTCGTGGTGGCGCCCGCAGATGGGCTGATCACCTTGATCCAGAATGTGCCGCCGCCCCGCGAACTGTTGGGGCCCGACGGGCTTGGCCAGGACGAGTTGACACGCGTTTCGATCTTCATGAGCGTGTTCGATGTTCACATCAATCGGGCGCCGATTGGAGGAACGATCAAGGCGGTCATTTACATCGCCGGCAAGTTCCTGAACGCTGACCTCGACAAGGCAAGCGAAGATAATGAGCGGCAGCATATTCTGGTCGAACGGCCGGACGGCGTGCGGATCGGCTTTACCCAGATTGCGGGTCTGGTCGCCCGGCGGATCGTGCCTTTTGTGAAATCCGGCGATGTCGTGGCGCATGGCCAGCGCATCGGCCTGATCCGCTTCGGCAGCCGTGTGGACGTCTATCTGCCCAAGGGAACCGCGCCCCGCGTGACATTGGGTCAGCGAACCATTGCAGGGGAAACGGTGCTGGCGAAGCTGGGCGATGCCAGTCCCACTTTGGGAGTGTCGCAGTGACCGCTCCGGAAGGCCGGGCTGTCAGGCGCGGGATCAGCCTGCGTCAGGTTGCACCCAATGCAGTGACGGCAATGGCTCTCTGTTTCGGTCTTACCGGCATCATGTTCGGGATCAGGGGCGAGTGGGAAAAGGCAGTCGCGGCGATCATCTTTGCAGGCGTGCTGGACGGGCTGGATGGCCGCATCGCCCGCTTGCTGAAGGGCGAGAGCCGCTTTGGGGCGGAGCTGGATTCGCTTTCGGACGTAATCGCCTTCGGGGTGGCGCCTGCCCTGGTCACCTATCTCTGGTCGCTTCAATATATGCCAAAATTCGGCTGGATCGTTGCCCTGGCCCATGCCGTGTGCTGTGCGTTACGACTCGCGCGTTTCAACGCCAATATCGACGCCGATGATCAGCCGCACAAATCCGCGGGCTTTCTGACTGGCGTGCCCGCGCCTGCTGGAGCGGGCCTTGCTTTCGTGCCCTTCTATCTATGGCTGGCGACGGGCCTTGATATTTTCCGGGCTTCCTATGTGGTCGCGCCCTGGGTGGCGGTGATCGCCTTTCTGATGATCTCCAATGTCGCGACCTATAGCTGGAGCTCATTGCGGCTGCGCAAGAATATCAGGCTGGAGGCAATTGCCTTTGTCGGACTGTTGAGCGCCGCTCTCATCACGGCGCCGTGGCCCACCTTGCTTGGGGCCGCGCTCATCTATCTTGCACTGATCCCCTTTGGCATTGCCAGCTACGCCAAGGTCAGGCGGCAGCGCGGCTAAGGCGGAGCTGCCGTATCACGCGCGTAGACCCCGGCCGTGCGGGACGCCGGGGCGGCATCCGCCAGGGCGCGGGCTGACGATTGAGCGGCTGCATCCTCAATGCGGCAATCACCTTCTCCTTATATGCCGCGACCGTAACCGCCATGATCAGAATTGCGGCGGCACCTGCGCCTGCGAAAAGCAATGAAGCAAATAGCTGAAACATATAGGTTTCCTTTCTTGCCCTTAGACTCGTTCCGGTTCTGATCGAACCGGAACGAGTCTCATATTCCCTTGTTCTCCGTGATTTCCGAGCCGCCAGATGATTCCATCTGGCTCGAAATCACTCTAGGAGCCGCGCCAGTGTTCCTGCCTCCGCAGGATTGGTGAGTTGCGTTGCGCTGAATCCTTTATGTTCACGTTTTGTTCTAAATATCATCCTCTGTCAACCCCTTGCCTTTCACCCCCGGTAGCGTTAAGGGGCCCGCCTATTCCACATGGGAATCGCACATACCGGTGCCGGGCGTAAGCGCGGTCACAGGTTCCCAGAGGTCAAACCGGAAGGAGATAAGATTATGGCGGCACCTGTCGTCACCATGCAGCAATTGATCGAGGCCGGTGCGCATTTCGGCCAC
>DATEFI010000356.1:0-4828 GCA_035280705.1 Rhizorhapis sp.
ATCGCTATCGGGGGAAACGTTGCCGTTTCTGTAGAGACGACCGTGGGAGCAGCGCCGCTAGGCCGCCGCCCCGTCCGGTGAGAGGGCATATATGGGGGGCTTCCCGCACCGTCAACGCCTTTTTGCATTTTTGTTTCAGAAATTTTCGGAATTGGCCGTTAAGCGCGGTTTTCAGCGGTTTTTCAAAGAGGTGTAACAGGGCTTCATGGCTGTCGCGGATGCAGATGCAGGCGAATCAGGATTCGGCAGGCGGATAAAAAATGCTGTTTTCTGGCGTTCGGGCAGTCAGATCGTCGCTCAACTGATCAGCTGGGCCTCGACTCTGGCGGTGATCCGAATCCTTTCGCCCGGCGATTACGGCCTGTTCGCCATGACTCAGGTGATTCTGACCTTCCTCACCTTCCTCAACGGCTATGGCCTCGTCAGCGCGCTGGTTCAGTCAGAGACGCTGGAGCGGTTCAGGCTGCGCCAGGCATTCGGCCTGATGCTCCTGCTGAATGGCGCGCTGGCGATTCTGCAGGTGGTGGTGATGGCCCCGCTTGCCGCAGATTATTACGACCAGCCACTGGTCGCGAATCTGCTCCGCGTCCAAGCCCTGCTCTATCTCGCGACGCCCTTCATTGCTTTGCCCGAGGTGCTGATGGGCCAGTCGCTCGATTTCAAGCGTCCGGCGGTAGCGAATCTGATCGCCGCGGCGGCAGCGGCGGCGGTGGCGATCGGCGGTGCGCTGTCGGGCTGGGGCGTCTGGACGCTGGTCTTTGCCCCTATAGCCGGTTTCTGGGTGAAGGCCGTCGGCTATATGCTGGCGACTCGCCTGTTCATCTGGCCGAGTTTCGACTTCCGTGGCACAGGCGGCATTATCGGCTTTGGCGCATCTCTTTTGGGAAGCCAGCTCTTCTGGATGTTCCAGAGCCAGGCCGACGTCTTCATCGGCGGGCGGATGCTGCCCCCGCATGAACTGGGACTTTATGCCGAGGCGCTGTTCCTGACGCAGATATTCGCAGCCAAGTTCATCCCGGCTCTCAACGACGTGGCCTTTCCCGCCTATGCGCGGATGCAGGGGGATGTGGGACGGCTTGCCTGGTCCTTCTGCAAGGCTGTGAAGCTGATCCTTCTCATCGCCTGCCCGCTTTATTTCGGCATGGCCGTGACGGCGGGGCCGCTGATCGAGACATTGCTCGGGCGCAAATGGCTAGAGATGGCGCCGCTCGTGTCGATTCTCGCGCTCGCCATGCCATTCATGACAGTACAGGTGATGTTCGCCCCTGCCAGCAACGCTCTTGGCAGGCCCGGAACCACTGCCCGAATCGCTGGTGTCGGAGCGGTGCTGATGCCGGCAGCGTTCCTCATCGGAATTCCTTTCGGGCCGACCGGCCTTGCCTGGGCCTGGGCGCTGGCCTTTCCCCTGCTGACGCTGGTGACGATTCGGTTGGCGGGCAAGCCCATGGGGGTAAGCTATGCCGATATTGGCCGGGCCGCCCTGCCTGCCGTGGCGAGTTCCGCGCTGATGGCGGGAATTGTCCTGCTGGTTGCGAAGATGCTGCCGCCCCTGCCGGCATTCCTCACGCTTGTCCTACTGGTGTTCGCAGGTGCCCTGTCCTACGCCGCGATCCTCTTCGGATTGGCGCGCGAGACGGCGGACGAACTGCTTCGCCTGCTGGGGCGCAAACAGGCGCCCGCCCCTCCCCAAGGCGAATCAGGCGCTCTGGATATAATCCCGCAAAGCTGAAGCCTCCGCCTCGATCTTGTCGATCCGGTATTTGACGAGGTCGCCGATCGATACAAAGCCAATGAGCCGCTCCCCTTCGCAGACCGGCAAGTGACGCATACGCCGCTGCGTGATCAGCGATAGGGCGGTGAGCACCGACATGCCGGGAGCCACGGTATGAACCGGGGACGTCATTACCTCCCCTACCGGGACGTCGAGCACGGATGATCCCTGGCCCGCGATCTGGCGCACAACGTCGCGCTCGGAGAACATTCCGACGACCTTGCCTCCGTCGATCACAGGCACACAGCCGATCCGCCGTTCCGCCAGCAGCGCTATGACCGATCTGACCGTCTCGCCGCTGCCGACCTGAACCACTTCAGTGCCCTTGTCCTGCAGGATTGCCGCTATGGTCATACGAATCCCTCCTTTTCTTTTGTCCTGGACCTTGATGATCCCACGGCTCATCCCCAAAGGGAAGGAATGAATGATAGGAAGCCGGACCTGGACGATCCAGAATATGCTGCCTTTGCATGGGGCCGTTACTGGCGGATCATGCGGTGGATGGGTCTTGCAGCCCTCATCTGCGTGATCGTGGGGGTGGGGCTGCTTTGGTGGTGGAACGGGGTGCCGTCCATTCACATGCTCATTGCCTCGGCTGCGGGTATCGGTTTTACCGTGATGCTGACGGCGGCGCTCATGGGGCTGGTCTTCATGTCGAGCGGAACCGGACATGATGAGCAGATCCACGATCCCCTAAAAAATGAGAAGGACATTGATGACTGATTCGGGGAAAAGCCTTTCGGCGAGCCGTGATCCGGTCTTGCGCACGGTGCCGCAGCCAAGCAACATCAACGCCAATGGCCATATTTTCGGCGGATGGGTGCTGAGCCAGATGGATATTGCCGGCGGCATCATCGCCGGGCGCGAGGCACAGGGGCCGGTAGCCACGGTTGCGATCGAGGCAATGGAGTTCATCGAACCCATCCTGCTGCACGACATCATTTCCATCTATGCGGAGGTGAAGCGGCGAGGCCGGACCTCCATCGCCATCGGCCTGGACGTGATCGCAACGCGGGGGCGTGGCCGGGACGAAATACGCGTGACGAGCGGCCTGTTCACCTTCGTGGCGCTGGACGACAATCACCGGCCGAAGCCGCTTCCCCCGGCCTGAGCTTCTCAGGGCGCTGATTTTTCCAGTTCCGCCTTGCGCTTCACAAGCTCCACCATCTCTGCCTGAACTTCGAAAAGTTCGATGCACCGCCGCTCTTCCGGCGTCAAAGTGCTCCGGTCGAGGCGCGCCACGAGCACCTTTACCGCATCGGTGATCTGGCCAATCTGGCGGCCATAACTGCCGACCTGCTGAAGGATCGACCGCTCCATGTCGGGATCGCGGCTGAGCCCGAGGTTGACCGTGACATTGCCGAACTGGTTACCGTCCCATACCCAGGTCCAGGGATTGATGCTTTGCGTGACGTCGCCCGAGAGCGGCAGCCTGAAATGCTCCATCGATTGTCCTCCCAGCTATGTATTGGGAATAGCATCAGCATGAGAGCGATGGGTCAAGCCTCCTCTCTCTCCCCCTCACCGCCGCGTCAGCGTATAGTCCAGTCGCGCCGCGCCATTCGCCGGAACCGTCACTTTCCAAAGAAGATCGCCATTTTTCCGCCCCAGCTTGGCGCTCATCCCTGAATAGGTGAAAGCGTCGGATTGCTGCAGTCGAATCTCGACCGGCGCCTTGCGCTTGCCTGCGTTGGTGACCGTCAAGCGGTAGGATGCCTTCTCCCCCTTGCCGCAGGCAGTGCATTCCAGCTGGTACTGGAGCTGAGGACTGGCGCCCACTTTGGCTTCCACCTCCTCGCCGACGGCATGGTCGCGGAGCTTGTCTTCGCCAAGTAGCATGTCCTGGCCGTCCACGTTTTCGAACAGGGCAAGGCCCCCGGACGGAAGCGGAACGCCCAGCCCCGCCTTTTCCTTGTTCTGCATCCGAATCAAGATCTGGAGCGGCGCAGGATCGGTTACATTTTCCGGCCAGAGGGTCGCTCCATAAACATGGGTGAAGGGAATCCCCCGCTTTTCGAGCAGCGCCACCTGTTTTTGGCCATTGGCATTCACATCAACCCGCATCGGCACGCGGTAGAGCTTCAGGTCGCCCAATTCCTCCTGCACGGCCTTGCGGCGTTGAGCAGTGACAGAGACGTCCATGGCCTCAGCAGCCATGCGTGCCCATACGGGCGCAGGAGCCGCAGGTGGGGCGGCATAACCGGCGACCGCGCCTTCATACATCAGCATTTCCGCAGTGCTGGTGCTGTCCATTGGCCAGCACCGCAGATTGAGAACGGGTGAGGGCTCAGGCGCGACCAGGGTCTGGAAATCGCGTTCCCGGTTCACCCTCCCCGCCACGGCGAGCAACTGCGAATCGGCAAAGCTGATGTCGTTGCTGTTCGCGACCGTCAGCCAGCCGAACAGGTCCAGCGCCTTTCCATCCTCATTCACTCGAGCGACATAATTGGCCGCCCAGTCGAAACCCGTGGCGAGATAGGTGATAGTGACCTCGGCATTGACCGCCTGACCGCTCCGCGTCGTGACCGACAGGGTGGGTTTCGCCGAAAGCCCCTGCGGAATCGAATCATAGACCAGCGTTTCAGGCAAGCCGGAGCAGCGCAGCCCTTCAAAACCTTCGGCCGTCTGCAGCACGACCGCATTGTCCGGCCCTGAGCGAATCACTGCCTCTGTTTCCGTGATCTTGCCAGTGGCCGGATTGGTCCGCCGGATATGCACACGGTTGCCGAGCGTTCCATCAAGCAGCGACGCGGGCGTCAGCAGCTTGGCATCCCTGTTCTTCTGGATCACCCCGCCGGGAAGGCCAGTCACCACGGCGCTGACCGCGATCATGCCGTTCGCGACGCCTTCGAATCGGATGACCGATTCGCCCGCGGGGACAGCGATCCGCCTGTGTTCGGTGACAAGTGCAAAACCGTTCAGCCAATCAAGATTGATGCCGCCATCGCCCCGCTCCGGGTCGCGATAGATTGTGACGGAGGTGGAATCAGGAGCCGGTGACGTGATGGTGGTCTGGGCGGCGGCGGGAGTTGTTGTCAGGAAAATGGCTAACCATAA
>DATEFI010000357.1:0-5281 GCA_035280705.1 Rhizorhapis sp.
AACGGGTAGAAGTGCCTCCATGACCGATTCCGCCCAACCCTATCGCGTCCTCGCACGCAAATACCGGCCGCAGAATTTTGCGCAGCTCATCGGCCAGGACGCGATGGTGCAGACGCTGGGAAACGCCATCAAGCGCGACCGCCTCGCCCATGCCTTTCTGATGACCGGCGTGCGCGGCGTGGGCAAGACCTCGACCGCTCGCCTGATCGCCAAGGCACTCAATTGCGTCGGACCGGATGGTCAGGGCGGCCCCACCATCGATCCTTGCGGCGTCTGCGAACCCTGCAAGGCCATTGCCGAAGGCCGGCATATCGACGTCATTGAAATGGACGCCGCCTCCAACACCGGTGTCGACGATGTGCGGGAGATTATAGAGGCGGTGCGCTACGCCGCCGTCTCCGCGCGCTACAAGGTCTATATCATCGACGAAGTCCACATGCTCACCAAGAACGCGTTCAACGCGCTCTTGAAGACGCTTGAGGAACCTCCGCCGCACGTCAAATTTCTCTTCGCCACCACCGAAGTGAACAAGGTGCCGGTGACGGTCCTGTCCCGCTGCCAGCGCTTCGACCTCCGCCGTATCCCCGCCGAAAAGCTCGCCGCCCATTTCCAGCATGTGATCGAGCAGGAAGGCGTGGCCGCCGAGCCCGAGGCAATCGCCCTCATCGCCCAGGCTGCGGAGGGTTCGGCGCGAGACGGCCTCTCCATCCTCGACCAGGCGATCGCCCATGCCGACATGGAGGGGGAAGCCAGGGTCACCGCCGCGCAGGTCCGGGACATGCTCGGTCTTTCAGACCGGGGCGCGGTCCGCCGCCTCTTTGGCCATCTGCTGGAGGGCGAACCCCAACAACTCCTAGCCGCCATCAATGAACAGCATATGCTGGGCGTAGAGCCGGTGGCGCTGATGCGCGGCCTTCTTGAAATCTGCCATGCCATCACGGTTGCGAAGGCCGGCCGCAGCGACGAGGATCCGATGCGGTCCGAAGAAGAGCGCGCCATGCTTTCGGACTGGGCGAGCCAGATGGGCTTTGCAACGCTCCATCGCCTCTGGCAGCTACTGCTCAAGGGCCATGACGAGGTGGCGAGCGCCGCCATGCCGATCGAGGCTTGCGAAATGGCCCTGCTCCGCGTCTTGCACGCCGCCACACTTCCCGACCCCGGCGAACTTGCGCGGCTCCTGAAGGAAGGGGGCATCCCGGTCCAGGCGCCCACAGCGGCTCCGCCGCCTGCCGATGAACCCGGTCTGCCTCTCGCTCAGGCTCCCAAGGCGCCCCCGGGACAGGCGCCTGAAAATTTCCGCGCCCTCATCGAACTGCTTTGGGAAAAGGGCAAGCCGCATCTTGCTCAGCAGATGCATGATTATGTGGGCCTCATCCGCTACGCGCCGCCGGAGCTTGTCATAAAGCCCGTTCAGCCCTTGCCCGCCGAATTCAACCGGGATACGGCGGCGGTCCTCAAGAGTTTGACCGGGATAAACTGGCAAGTCGTCACCGGCGACGGCCCGGCCGAACCCAGCCTGCTGGAACAGGAACAGGCGGCCGAAGCCGAAGCGCGGCAGGCGATACTGGACACCCCGGTCGTCAAAGCTGCCATGGCGGCGTTCCCCGATGCGGAATTGCTGCCGATCGACGAAAAAGACCAATGGAGTGCAACCGCATGAAGGATCTCGACGAAATTCTGGGCATGGCGAAGAATGTCCAGGCGGAGCTTGAAAAGGCGCAGGCGAATCTCGACAAGATCGAGGTGGAGGGCGTCTCCGGCGGTGGCCTCGTCCGGGTCCGCGCGACGGCAAAGGGCCGCATCGTGGGCGTTTCTATCGACGAAAGCCTGCTTGCGCCCAGCGAGAAGCAGATGACCGAGGGCCTTGTAGCCGCCGCCTTCAATGACGCGCGTACCAAGGCCGATCAGGCAAGCCAGCAGGAAATGAGCAAGATGACCGCCGGCATTCCGCTGCCCCCCGGCTTCAAGCTGCCATTTTGACCATCATTCCCCTCCCGCCTGCGGGAGGGTTAGGGGGGAGGGCCTGTACGTTCTCGTCTGGCACAACAGGCCCGCCCCTCCCGCGAGCGGGAGGGGAGAATATTGATATGTGCACCCTCTACACCATATTGGGGACAAGCCGGACGCTCCCTCTCCCATCCGTCGCGTCCGCCCTGGAGTAAATATGACGAAATCCTACCCCTTGCTGCCCCTGCGCGACATTGTGGTTTTTCCGCAGATGATCGTTCCCCTTTTCGTTGGCCGCGACAAAAGCGTCGTGGCGCTCGAAAAGGCCATGGAGGCGGACAAGGATATTTTCCTGGTGGCGCAATTGGATCCGGCGGAGGATGATCCCGACCGCGACGCCCTGTATGACCTCGGCGTCATCGCCACGGTCCTGCAATTGCTGAAGCTCCCCGATGGCACCGTCCGTGTCCTTGTCGAGGGCAAGCAGCGCGCGAAACTGGATGCCCTGGCGGCGGAGGAAGGATATATCCTCGCCAATGTGACTGCCATCGAGGAAGAACCCGCAACCGGTCCCGAGGCGCAGGCTCTCATGCGCTCGGTTGTCGAGCAGTTCGAAAATTATGCGAAGCTCAACAAGAAGCTGCCCGCCGAGACGCCGGTGCAGCTCAGTGAGATCGAGGATGCTGCACGTCTCGCAGACGCCGTCGCAGCCAATATCAATGTGAAGGTTGCCGACAAGCAATCGCTGCTGGTCGAGGCCGATCCCGTCAAGCGCCTGGAAATGGTCTTCGCCTTCATGGAGGGCGAGCTTGGCGTGCTTCAGGTCGAACGCAAGATCCGCGGCCGCGTCAAGCTCCAGATGGAGAAGACGCAGCGCGAATATTATCTCAACGAGCAGTTGAAGGCGATTCAGCGCGAACTCGGCAATGAGAGCGAGGACGGCGGGGACGAGCTTGCCGAACTTTCAGCCAAGATCCAGAAGCTGAAACTCAGCCAGGAAGCCCGAACCAAGGCGCAAGGCGAGCTCAAGAAGCTGAAGAGCATGCAGCCCATGTCGGCGGAAGCCACAGTGGTGCGCAATTATCTCGACGTGCTGCTCGGCCTTCCCTGGGGCAAGAAATCGAAGCTCAAGAAGGACCTGAAAATCGCTCAGGAAGTCCTTGATGCCGACCATTTCGCGCTGGAAAAGGTCAAGGACCGGATCATCGAATATCTGGCGGTGCAGGCGCGCACCAACAAGCTCAAGGGTCCTATCCTCTGCCTCGTCGGCCCTCCGGGTGTCGGCAAGACCTCGCTTGGCCGCAGCATCGCCAAGGCAACGGGCCGTGAATTTGTGCGCCAATCGCTGGGCGGCGTGCGTGACGAAGCCGAAATCCGCGGCCACCGCCGCACCTATATCGGCTCGCTGCCGGGCAAGATCGTATCGAACCTCAAAAAGGCCGGGACGAGCAATCCGCTCTTCCTGCTCGATGAAATCGACAAGCTGGGACAGGATTTCCGGGGTGACCCGGCATCCGCCCTGCTTGAGGTGCTTGATCCCGAACAGAACAGCAAGTTCCAGGATCACTATCTGGAGATCGACATCGATCTTTCAGACGTCATGTTCGTGACCACCGCCAACTCGCTCAACCTTCCTCAGCCGCTGCTCGACCGCATGGAGATCATCCGGCTCGAAGGCTATACCGAGGATGAAAAGGTCCAGATCGCCGAACGCCACCTGCTGCCCAAGCAGATCGAGGCGCATGGCCTGAAGGAAGGCGAATTCGAAGTCACGGAAGACGCCGTCCGCGATCTGATCCGCTATTATACGCGGGAGGCGGGTGTCCGCACGCTGGAGCGTGAGCTTGCACGCCTTGCCCGCAAGGCGCTGCGCCGGATTCTCGAAGGCAAGACCGATAAGGCCGTTATCACGCCTGAAAATCTTGCTGACTATGCCGGGGTGCGAAAGTTCCGCCATGGCGTAGGCGAGGAAGAAAATCAGATCGGCGCCGTCACGGGGCTCGCATGGACCGAAGTGGGCGGCGAACTGCTCACGATCGAATCCGTCACGGTGCCCGGCAAGGGCCAGATCCGCACCACCGGCAAGCTGGGCGAGGTCATGACAGAGTCCGTGCAGGCGGCCTTCTCCTATGTGAAGGCGCGTTCGCCCGGCTATGGGATCAAGCCCAGCATCTATAACCGCAAGGACATCCATATCCACTTGCCGGAAGGTGCAGTGCCCAAGGACGGTCCTTCCGCCGGCATTGGAATGGTGACCTCGATCGTCTCCACGCTGACTGGCATTCCGGTCCGCAAGGACGTGGCGATGACCGGTGAAGTCACCCTGCGCGGTCGCGTCCTGCCGATCGGCGGCCTTAAGGAAAAGCTTCTGGCGGCCCTGCGCGGCGGTATCAAGACCGTGTTGATTCCTGCTGAAAATGAAAAGGATCTGGCGGAAATTCCTGCCAATGTGAAAGAAGGACTCGAAATCGTCCCGGTTTCGCATGTCGATGAGGTCCTGTTGCGAGCGTTGACTTCACCCTTGACACCCATCGACTGGACGGAAGAAGACGACCTTGCGGCTCAGCCGGTTAGCCCGATTCAGGGCGAATCCGATGCTGCGCTGCGTCATTAATGTCCGATTTTTACAATTTTCGTTTCGTTAGGCATAAGATCACGCTTTTTGGCGTTTTTTTCGTCGCTTTCCCTTTGACAGGAGCACGGGAGTTCGCCTTTATGTGCGGCCTAGCCGCGATTCCTATTCAAACATCCAGAACAAGGGGGTTCCCAGGGCATGAACAAACAGGATCTTATTGGTACGGTCGCTGAGAGCAGCGGTCTCAGCAAGAGCGATGCAAGCAAGGCTGTCGAAGGCGTTTTCGACGCGATTAGCGGTGCCCTGAAGAAGGGTGACGAAGTCCGCCTGGTCGGCTTCGGCACGTTCTCGGTCACCAAGCGCAAGGCTTCCACCGGACGCAACCCCCGGACCGGCGAGCCGATGACCATCAAGGCTTCTGCGCAGCCCAAGTTCAAGGCTGGCAAGGGTCTGAAGGACTCCGTCAACTGATCGCACGGGGCGCTCCCTTCCGGGGAGCGCCTTATACTCCTGGCTTCGCGGCCAATGCGACACCGCAACAGAAAGGCGCCTCACCAGGCGCCTTTTTCGTGGCCGACGTTTTTTGGTCTGACGTCCGGCGATTATGAATTGAAGTGGAGCGCATTTCCGTCGTCCCTGCGCAGGCAGAGCGCCTTTCAACAAGGTTGATCCACTTCCATTCGTGTCGAGCGAAGTCGAGACACCTTCCCCAGCGTCCCTTGACTTCGCTCGGGACGAACGGATCAGCGATCCCAAAGG
>DATEFI010000358.1:0-2348 GCA_035280705.1 Rhizorhapis sp.
AGCCTCAATCTTGTCTTCGTCCGCCCCTGAAGGAAGCTGCACACGGCGTTCGAACCGGCCATAGCTGCGCTCGGTGAACATGAAGCCCTTATCCTTTTCCTCGCGCTGCTCCTTCTTTTCGCCAGAGATGGTGAGGACGCCTTCCGTCACGTCGATCTCCACATCATCGGCCGTCATTCCGGGCAGCTCCGCCGTCAGCCTGTAGCCGCTGTCCGTCGCCTCCATTTCCAGGGCAGGCAGACGCGACCGCCCATGCCCCAGGCTTGGCTCGAAATTCCGTCCGGAGAGGTCGTCGAAGAAGCGATCGAACTCCGAACGGAGCCAGCTTAGCGGCTCGAACAGACGCTGCGTTGGTGTTCCCGCCGGGGTGCGGGAGATGATATCCTTTGGCATATCAAATGCTCTTTCCCTATGGTGTTGAACCCAGTTGTAAAAACGCAAGGCAAGCGAGCAGTATCCACTTGTTCTGCAAAACTGTTCCTGCGCGGAAATCGGGTGTATCCCTTTGAGCGACAGGGCAAACAGGATGGGGCGGATGAGGGCACGGCCGGGCTGGAAATGGATGGGGTTTGCGGCGGCTGCCCTGATTTTGCTGGGCGGCTATCTGCTCTGGACAGGCCGGGCTCGTGAAGTGGAGATTGTCAGGTCGAAAACTGGAACCGCCGTCGATCTGGTCTACGCCACCGGTTTTGTGGAACCCGAGCAGCCTGTCAGCGTCGCCGCCAGAGTAACCGCCCCCGTGATGGACGTGCTGGTCGATGAGGGTCAGCATGTCAGGCGCGGGCAGCCGCTCGTCAGCCTCGCCGATGAGGAACAGCAGGCCTCCGTCCGCCAAGCGCGAGCCGAACGGATCAGGGCAGCGCGGGATGAGGCGCGGATACTGACGCTCTACCGTCAAGGCTGGGTGACTCGGGCAGCGCGCGATCAGGCGGTCGCGGCCGCTGATGCCGCCAGGGCAGCGGAGCAGACCTTCGCGGCGCGCAGCGGCCAATATGTGCTGCGCGCTGGCATAAGCGGCATTGTGCTCAAGCGGGATGTGGAGCCTGGCGATCTGGCTACGCCCAGCCGCGTACTGATGACATTGGGTGACCCGGCCCACGTCCGCGTCACGGCGACGGTGGACGAAAGGGATGTGCCCCGCATCCGGCCGGGACAGCCTGCGCTTATGTCGACGGAAGCTTTTCCGGGGCGCATCATCCGGGGCCGGGTGCGGGAGATCACCCCCGGCGGCGATCCCACCGAACGGGCCTTTCGGGCGCGGCTTTTCCTGGAGCAGGCCCCGGCGCTCCCGTTCGGATTGACGCTTGAGGTGAACATTGTCACGCGACGCACACCCCATGCAGTGCTCGTTCCTGCATCCGCGCTTGCCGGAGGCCATATCTGGACCGTGAAGGATGGCCGGGCGTATGCCCGTCGCGTGAAGACCGGGACCGCTGGTGCCGAGGAGGTTCAGATCCTGAATGGTCTGCGCGCGGGAGAGACGGTGATAGCCGACCCGCCCCAGGACCTTGAAGAGGGGGAGAAGGTCAAGGCGAAAAACCAATGACTGGCTCGCCTCTCCTGCTGCTTGACATTGCCTTTCACCATCTTGCCGGGCGCAGACGGCAGACGATCGTGGCAGTCAGCGGCGTCGCCATTGGAGTTGGCTTCTTCCTCGCCGTTTCAGCCTTGATGATGGGCAGCCAGCGCGATTTCATTAAGACACTTGTCGATGCCGCTCCGCACATCATCATCTCCGACGAACTGCGCAGTCCCCCGCCCCAGCCTGGATTGCTCGAATTTCGAGAAGGGGCTGTAGAGCTGCACGGATTCAAGGTGCGGAATGAAGCAAGGGGCCTCAAGGACTGGCAGGAAATCCTGCAGGCTGTCGACGCCTTGCCCGGCGCGATCGGTTCCCCCAGCCTGACGGGAGGCGTGACGCTGCGCGTGGGTGGGCGTGAGGAGCCGCTGTCCGTCATAGGCATAGAGCCGGAAATCGAAAGCAGGATCAGTGACATAGAGGACAAACTTCGCGTCGGACGTCTGCAGGACCTGGAAAGCACCCAGGGCGGCGTGGTGCTGGGTGAAGACATGGCCGAGCGGCTTGGCGTTCGCATGGGCGACATAGTTGGCGCCACTTCCGCTTCGGGAGGAACGCGTTCTCTGCGCATCGTTGCATTGTTCAAGCGGGGACAGACCCAGATCGGCGCGTCCTCCGCCTATGTTCTCCTTCGCGAAGCACAGTCGATGCTTGCAAGGCCATTCACTATCAACCGGATAGGCATCAGGCTTGATGATCCCTATCAAGCCCAGGAGGTCGCCCGCCGCCTGGAAAAGCAGTTCTCCTACAAGGCGGAAAGCTGGCAGGA
>DATEFI010000359.1:0-3231 GCA_035280705.1 Rhizorhapis sp.
GGGCGATCACGACGGTCGCCAATGCAAACCATCCTCCGCTCATACCGAAAGCTCCTGCTTGGCCCAATCGCGGACCTGCGACGCCGATAAGGGAACGCCTCCCAACTCGGTGGTGAAAAAAGCCAGATAATTCTCGATCCATGACAAAAATCTGTCCACATCGGTCTGGTTGCGGGTGTAGGGCGTACGGCCCGGCGACAAAGACGGGCTATGATAGCTGATAGCGAAGACGCGTTGGCCTGCCCAATACAATGTTCTTGTCAGTTCCTGGGCTTCGTCCAGGCTATGGCCTTCCGGCGAGATGCGGGCGCGATAAAGCAGGCGTGTTCGCGCCAGGACGGCGGGCAGTTTGGCAAACCGGCTCAGCGGCGACGTGAAAATGCGATTGGAGGCGTTCTGGAAAACGCGCAAAGGCCCCACCATGCTGGCCGTCACGGGAATTTCGAGAATCCGCTTGCCTGAACCCAGCCAGTAAGGCCGGGACGGCGCATTGGAATAATCGGGGCTCGAAGGCGTGATCGCCGGGCCCGGCAGGACGCTGCAGTCAACGTCATAGCCAAATTCCTGGAGAAGGCGAATGGTATCGGGCCCCGCGCCGTAACGTCCGGTTCGGAACAATCTGGGACGGATCCCGAAATTCTTCTCGATCATGGATGTCAGGCTTTCCATTTTCCGCCGCTGCAGGTCGTAAGGCAGGTTGCACGCGAAGGAGTTGGTTTCGCTGACAGGCTCCCCAAACGGCGGCGTCACCCAGGGATGAAGCTGGGCGCCGATTTCGCACGCACCGGCCTGGACGAATTCGCGCAACGGGCCATAGCCCTGTTCCTGCGCGGCAACCGGGTAATCGACGGCATAAGTGGGCACCAATCCATAACGCCGGAATATCGCCTGGGCGCTGGCCTGCGCATTCATGTTGGTGACGGAATTGTTGGCTGTGGCGAACGGCGCCCCCCAGTCAAATTCTTCCTCCGCGTCTATGATGCAGATGACCATGGGTGCGGCGCTTGGCAAGAAAACGACATCGTGCCAATCCGCTGGCAGCATGGCGCCAGTCTGTCCCGCGCCATGCGCAGAGGCCGTATTCTGAGTTTGAACCTGGCTCGGCATAAATTCCAAATTGTGAGTCGTCATCTTCAGTCCGGCCATCCCCACAAGACCTGGGACCGTGGGTCGGCTTTTAACGGGTTTTCGACAATTAAGCTTTTATATTCTATCATCCGAGTTAACATCCCTATTCGGAGCAGGTTATCGAGATGAGAGCATCTATTCTATCCTGCTAACCTAGGAAGTCTGACGTAAGAACGATGGCGTTTCCCAGGATTTGCGCAATAATTCCGGCTCACAATTCTCAGGCAACCCTAAGACGGGCCCTTGATTCCGTGCGCGCGCAAACCTTGTCCGCGTCCCAGGTGGTCGTGGTCGACGACGCCAGTACGGATGCGACGGCGGAAGTGGCGGGAAGTTACCAAGGTCTGAACGTCGAAGTCGTGCGCCTGGACCGCAATGTCGGCGCGGCGGCGGCGCGAAACCGTGGTATTGCGGTGGCGAATACCGAATTGGTCGCTTTTCTGGATGCCGATGACGAGTGGTTGCCGACAAAGCTTGAGAAGCAGACGGCCGTGATAACGGGCAGCGACAAGATTTCATTTGTATCCTGTGGTTCTGACCTGATTTCGCCCGAAGGTGCGAATACCGGCGATATTTATCGCGGCCATGCTGTTGTCACGGGAAGCCTGGCATGGAAGGCGCTCTTGTCCGACAACTATATCACCACGCCGTCCGTGCTCGTCTGGCGCGCGCAAATGCAAAAGGCGGGATGTTTCAACCAGAATTTGAAAATCGCGGAAGACCAAGACATGTGGATCCGCTTGGCCGCGAGCGGCGAGCTGGGTTATGTCCACGAAAGCTTGGTGCATGTGCATGGGCGCCCCACCAGCCTGTCGGCCGGATCATTCAGCGACCAGCTCGGTTATACTCTGCCGATGATTGAGGGGCACGTCGCGCGCTTTTCCGCCCGTCTCTCTTCGCGGGAAATCAACAACATACTGGGCCGGCGCTTTCTTCGTCTCGGTCAGCTCGCCTTTCACCGCGATGCCCCCAAGGCCGGGCGGTCTCTTATCTGGCGTTCCATATCCCTGGGCTACAAGCCCTGGGAAAGCGTCTTCTTTCTCGCAACCACAAATCCTCTTTTCCTATGCCTGAAGCAAGCTCTATTGCGTCGCTAAACCGCTGGGCGCGCGGCATTGCGAAGTCGGTTGCCGCTCATACCGGGGGCGTCAGGCTTTATCATCGTTTGCGCGACCGTACCGTCCTTACCGTGATCATGCTCCATCGCGTTCTGCCGCAGGCGATGTTTGCCGAACTGGAGGCCGATCCGAATTACACAACCTCCACGGACGTACTGAAAGGCCTCATCGCGTTTCTGCGCGCCAACTACTCGATCATCGGGTTGCCCGATCTGCTGGCGGCGCGGCGCGGCACCCGCTCGCTTCCGCCGCACCCTTTGCTGATAACCTTTGACGACGGCTGGGACGATAATGTGCGCCATGCGGCGCCGGTTTTGGCGGCTGCAGGCGTGCCTTGGACCTTATTTGTTGCCGCGGGGGCCGTCGGCGCGGGCGGGCCTTGGTGGCAAGAAAGTCTGTTGCAGGCCCTGCGCACAGGGCGCGCGACGTACCGAGATATGTGGAGAATGGCGGCTGCCGGAGCTGACGATGGCGAGGAACCTCACGACAATCGTGAGCTGGCCTTGTTGAACGTCTTTGGCGCGCTGGATTCAGGACGCCGTGATGGCCTGCTGGCGCAGCTAGGCGAACGCAAAATTCATTCGGACATGGCGAGTTGGGACGGTTTGCGTGGTCTGCTTGGCGCCAATGTCAGCATCGGTGTGCATGGCTTCAGCCATTTGCCGCTTACCATGCTTACGGATCCGGAGCAGGACCTCCTGCAGGCGCGGGAGTTGCTGCGTTCCCATCTCGGGTCCGACGCCATTATCAGTATGTCATTCCCCCATGGGCGCTATGATACGAAAGTCTTGGCGGCGGCGCGCGGGTTGGGGTTTGAGCTCTTATTCACCAGCGATGCGGTCCTCAACCCGTGTCCCGGGGGATGGCTGGACCATGACACAATCGGGCGGATTTCCGTCGAAGGCGGCTGGATCTGCGGCGATCGTGGGGAATTCGATTCGAGCCGGGCTGAGCGCTGGCTGATGTTGCGCAAACGATACTTGGC
>DATEFI010000360.1:0-6797 GCA_035280705.1 Rhizorhapis sp.
CATGCCCCGGAATGCACAGGCAATGGGATGACCTTCGCCGCCAGGCTTCAGGATTTCGGCGACAATATCGCGCTGATCGGCGAACAGGGGGAACGGCTTTCCTATGCCGGACTCGCGCGCCGGGCGGATGCATTTGCAGCCGAATGGCTG
The DNA here is from genome assembly GCA_035280705.1 of Rhizorhapis sp. Lineage (GTDB taxonomy): Bacteria > Pseudomonadota > Alphaproteobacteria > Sphingomonadales > Sphingomonadaceae > Rhizorhapis. The sequence goes on from DATEFI010000360.1 coordinate 151, forward strand.
GGCACCGGCAAGCGGCTGGTGCTCGTGCAGGCCGCCAATGATGTGGAAAGCGTTGTCCGCCACATCGCCGCGCTTCGGGCGGGCCACGCGGTTATTCTGACGGGCGATGATTTCAACGGCAAGGCCGGACGGATCATTGAAACCTATGCGCCTGACGTCTGCATTTCGAAAGCAGGCGAAGTGACTTATCCCGGCGGCAAGGCAGCCGCTACGATAGTGCATCCTGATCTGGCGCTTTGCCTTTCGACGTCAGGTTCGACCGGCGCGACACGGATGGTGCGGCTGTCCGGGCAGGCGGTGCATGCCAATGCCCTGTCCATCGCGGAATATCTGCAACTTGGTGCCGACGAGCGGGCGATCAGTTCCTTGCCCCTGCATTATAGCTATGGCCTGTCGGTGCTGCACTCTCACCTGGCTTGCGGCGCGGCCATGGTCCTCACGGGCCGCAGCCTGACTGATACAGAATTTTGGGACATCTTCCGCCGGGAGCAGGTCACCAGCCTTGCCGGAGTGCCGCATAGCTTCGAACTGCTCGATGCGGTGGACTTCCGGTCCATGGACTTGCCTTCCTTGCGCTATCTGACCCAGGCCGGGGGCAGACTCCCGCCCGATCTAGTGCTCGAATATGGGCGCTGGGCTGAAAATAAAGGGCGGCGTTTCTATGTGATGTACGGCCAGACCGAGGCTGCCCCCAGGATGGCCTGGATGCCGCCTGAGCGATTGCTGGAGCATCCTGACTGCATCGGGTTGCCAGTGCCGGGCGGCTCCTTTGCCCTGGTGGACGAGCAGGGGCAGGCGATCGAGGAGGACGGCGTAGCGGGCGAGCTCGTTTATCGTGGTCCCAATGTGATGATGGGCTATGCCACCAGTCGCGACGATCTGGTGAAAAGGCCGGAGGTTGAAGCGCTTCATACCGGCGATTTGGCCGAAAGGCGTGGCGATCTGTATCGGATCGTTGGGCGGCGCAGCCGCTTTGTAAAGCCGTTCGGCCTTCGCATCAGCCTGGACGAGCTTGAAAGCAGGCTGGCCGGCAGGGGATGGGCGGCGGCTGCCGCCGGAAATGACGGGGTCATAGCTATCGCCTGCAGGGGCGAAGGCGATGCCGACGCCATAGCGCGGGAGCTGGGGCAGCATTACGGCTTGCCCGCTGCGCTCTTCGATGTGGCGATGGTGGAGGAATGGCCGCGTCTTGCCTCTGGGAAGACGGATTATCCCTCGATATTGCGTGCGGCCGAAGAACGCCGCGCGCTGCCTGCCCCCTCAACGTCCGCCGCCAGTGTCGCCGAGGCGTTCAAGGCGTTGCTCGGCAGGCAGGATGTTAGGCCGCAGGACAGTTTCATCTCGCTGGAAGGCGACAGCCTGTCCTATGTGGCGGTGGCAAGCGAACTTGACCGGCGGCTTGGATATCTGCCTGACGGTTGGGAGCATCTGACGGTCGCGGAAATCGATGCCCTGGCACCCTCCAAACCCTCCAGCGGCGCAAAGCCCTATGATTCGGAAATGCTGCTGCGGGCGGCTGCGATCACGGGTGTGGTTGCCAATCATGCAAGTTCCGGCACGGACTGGCATTTTGGCGGTGGCGCTGACGTACTCATGCTGCTGGTGGGGTTCAGCCTAGCCCGCTTCAACTTTGGCCGTCTTACCGGTGGGCAATCGCTCCAGGTGCTGCTGTCCGTGCTGCGCAGGATCATCTTGCCTTATTGCCTGATCCTTTGGGCTTATGGGCTTTTCCATCACGACGTTCCCGCGAGTTCCTTCCTGCTGCTCAGCAATTTCGAGGGGCGATTCCAGTCTTTCCTGACGCCCTATTGGTTCATGGAAGCACTGCTGCAGAGCATGGTGCTGATTGTCCTGCTGTTCAGCCTGAAACGGGTGCGGACAGCCGCTGCAAAGGATCCGTTCGAATTCGGGCTATGGTTCCTGGGCGGGGCAGTGGCGCTGAAGGTAGCGGCTTTTACAGCTTTCCATCACGCCCATCTGCAGAATATGACGCCTGATGCGGTGCTGCCGTTGATAGGCTGCGGCTGGCTGTTGTTTTTCGCAAGAGCGCCGGGGCAGAAGCTGGCGGCGCTTGGCGCCACATGCGGTTTTGCCGCCCTCCACGTCGCGGCGCCCGCGCTTGGCGGCTGGGACTATATGACGGTTGGGCAATATCGCTTGCCATGGCTGCTGGCGGTGATCGCGGCCTTGCTTTATGTCCCGCGTGTTCCGTTGCCGCCCATGATAGCGAAACTGGTCACTCAGCTTTCGGCGGCGAGCTTCACCATCTATCTGGTCCATGTCCTGCCGGTGCATCTGATGAAATATGAGCTGAAGATCGATGATGCGCCGCTCACCGTGCTGGTCGCCATATGCGCAGGATTGGCCGTTCATCGGATGAGGCCGGGACGGCTGGTTGCCCGGCTGCTGGAGAAGCTCCAGAGCCGGGCTGCGGCGGCTTTTTCGGACTGAACGCGTGCGGCCAAGCTATCTGGGCTTGAGGAGCGAAAGCGGTCTCCTGTTGCGGCTGGACTCGCTGCGGTTCCTGGCGGCGGTGATGGTGGTGGTCTATCATTTCCGCAATCAGTGGATCTTCGCCTCCGGTCCCGGTTGGGCGGTGACGCAGTTCGGCAACATGACGTTTGCGGTCGATCTGTTCTTCGTGATCTCGGGCATCGTGATAAGCTGCGCCTATGAGGGACGGCTTGATTTTGGGAAATTCCTCAAGAGGCGGTTCGCCCGGCTGGCGCCGCTGCATTATGCCACGCTGCTGTTCTATTTCCTTGCCGGATTTCTGGCGCTCGCCTTTGGCTATTCCTTCTGGGAGGCGGAGAAATACCGGCCGGAATGCGTGGTTTCCAACTTGTTGTTCCTTCAGGCCCATGGCCTTTGCGCCGGGCACAGCTTCAATCATGTGAGCTGGTCCATTGGGGCGGAAATGACGGCTTATCTGTTCTTTCCGCTGTTCCTGAAGCTGCTAGGCATACACCGGTCGCTTCCCGCGCTGATCGCTTTCGCCTGGATCGCGCTCTTGGGATTTGCCGAGCCCTGGCTGCCCGGTACAGAGCCCTGGCACAAGCTGACCTTTGGCCTGGGCGTGGTCCGCGCAGTGCCGGGCTTCCTGTTCGGGATGAGCCTGTGGGCCTATCGCGATGTGCTGAAAGAGCTTCCCTTTGCGGACGCTCTGCTGTTGGGCATGCTGCTGCTCTTCGGTGCCGGCATAGTGGAGGAAGCCGGGCGAGGGGTGATGCTGGCGCTGACCTATGGCTTGGCGGCGGTTGCCTTTGCCGCCGACCAGGCGGGGAGGGAACGGCGGCTTCCGGCGCTCGTCGCGCCGCTCGCCACGCTCACCTATGGCATTTACATGCTTCATCCGCTGGTGCGGACCGTGGGCTTTCCGGTGCTCACCGGTGCGGGTTTTGGTGCCAATGCCGCCATTGTCATTTGCGGCCTCCTTGTGCTGCCGGTCGCCTATGGTTCCTATTTCTGGTTTGAAAATCCTGCACGGGTCTGGATCGCGAACCTGTCTCTTCCGCGCCGGGCGCTGGCTGGCTGAGCTTCCCTTGCGGCCCGTGATGTTCTAGGGGCCGAATTCAGGGAGTTCAGGGAACATCATGCAGGCTGGGACGCGCGCATTGCAGGTCGGGGTCATTGTGCCCGTATTCAATGAGGCCGACAATGTCGCGCCCCTGCTGGAGCGGCTGGCCAAGGCGCTGAGCGGCTATGTCTGGGAAGTCATCTTCGTCGATGACAGCTCGCCCGATGGTTCAGCGAAGAAGGTAAGGGAATTTGCGTTGCTCGACCCGCGCGTCCGCTGCGTGCAGCGCGTGGGGCGGCGGGGGCTGTCTTCGGCGGTGGTTGAGGGAATGCTGGCGAGTGCCGCACCCGTGCTGGCCGTGGTGGATGGCGACATGCAGCATGACGAGACTGTGCTGCCCCGGATGATCGACAAGGTGCTGGCAGGCGAGGCCGACATCGCCATCGGAACGCGCTATGCCGGAGAAGGATCGACCGGCGACATGGACGAGCGGCGCGTCGGCATTTCCCGCGGTGCGACCTGGCTGACGCAAAAGGTGATCCGCACAGAGGTCAGCGATCCGATGAGCGGCTTCTTCGCTGTCAGCCGCAAGGCGTTCGAAGCGGCGCTGCCCAATCTGTCCAATGTGGGCTTCAAGATATTGCTGGACCTGCTGGCTTCGGCTCCGCACCCGCTGCGAACGGTCGAGGTGCCCTATACCTTCCGCGCGCGGGAGGCGGGGGAGAGCAAGCTGGATGCCAAGGTGGGGCAGGAGTTCCTGATCCTGCTGCTTGAAAAGATGTTCGGGCATTTCCTGCCCGTCCGTTTCCTTATGTTCGCGGCGGTCGGCGGCTTTGGATTGCTGATCCATCTGGCGGTGCTGGGGTTGACGCTCAACCTTGGCGGGCAGGATTTCCGGCACGCACAGTCGCTCGCCGTATTTGTGGCGATGACGTTCAATTTCACGCTCAACAACATGCTCACCTACCGCGACATGCAGCTTCGCGGCTGGCAGTTCGTTCGAGGGATGCTGACCTTCTACGCCGTATGCGCCGTCGGTGCGATCGGCAATGTGGGCGTGGGCGAGATCGTTTACGACAATAGCAGGATGTGGGTGCTTGCAGGGATTGCAGGCGCGGCCATCGGCGTCGTGTGGAACTATGCCACCTCATCAGTGCTGACCTGGAAACGGAAATGATTCTGGCGCGGGGGCGGCTTGCCTCCCTGGCGTTGATCCTGATGGCGGCGGCGATCACGCTGGCCGTCCGCTGGCAGGGCATTGGCGACATCGTCGCCCATGCCGATGAGCAATTCTATTTGCTGGTCGGCGATCATATGCTGAACCGGGGCGCGGTGCCCTATGCCGGCATATGGGATCGGAAGCCGGTAGGGCTGTTCCTGCTTTATGCCGGGATCAGGCTGCTTGGGGGCGAAGGGATCGTCCAATATCAGCTTGTGGCGCTGCTGGCAGTGGCGGCGACGAGCGGCATGTTGGCGCTGTGGATAGCGCGCTATTCAAGCTGGATGGGCGCCGTTGCGGGCGTGATGCTCTACAATGGCTTGCTCGTCAGCCATCTGGGCTTCGGGGGGCAAGCCGAGGTTTTTCTCAACCTGCTGATGGTCGCCGCCGGGTGGCTGGTGCACCGGATGGTGGTGGATGAAAAGCCCGGCGATCGACGCCTGCTTGTCGCGGGTGGGACGGCCATGTTGCTTTGCGGACTGGCGATACAGGTGAAGCCCACCGCTGTGCTGCCCGGTGGATTTCTGGGACTGGCGCTGATCTGGGCGGCGTGGCGATCGGGACTTGGGTGGAAGCCTATTTCCATGCTTGCGCTGTTCTGGGCCGGATTGGCATTGCTGCCGACGCTGCTGGCCATCCTGGCCTATTGGGCTATGGGCCTGCTTGATCAATGGCTGTTTGCCAACGTCTTCTCCATTTTTGAAAAGGCTCCCGACCGCGCTGTGGCGGTGGCAGGCCGGATAGCCGATATAAGGCGCGAGTTTGGCAGGCCTTTCACCGTCGCTGCTGTGTTGGCGCTGGCGCAATGCGCGGTCAGGCGGGAAGAGCGATCTTGGGTGTCGACATTGTACCTGCTTGGCTGGCTGCTGTCTGGAGTTGCTGCCTTTGCGGTGTTGTCCGCTGCCTATCCTCATTATGCGCTGGTGATGGCGCCGATGGGGTGTATGCTTGCGGGCTATGCCATGCGAGGCAATTTGCCCGGCTATGCGCTGGCATTGTGGCTGCTCAACCTGTCGCTGGACAATATGAAACTTTATGAGCGGCGGCTGGAGGCCAGCGCCCCTGTTGCTGCGCAGATCAGGTCCATGGCGGCCGCCATCCAGCCCTATCTGACCGCAGGCCGGTGTCTTTATGTCTATCATGGCCCGGTGATCCTGTATCAACTGACCGGAGCCTGTATTCCGACGCGCTTTGCCTTTCCCAATCACCTGTCGATCAGGACGGAAGCCACCGGCCTTGGCATCGATCCCGCGGCTGAGGTGAAACGGATCATCGCTTCCAGGCCCGCTGTGATCGTGGATGGCGCTTTCGGCTTTCACCAGCCCAATCCGGCGACGCAGCGATTGGTACGCGCGGAACTGGGCCGGCATTACCAGCCGGCGGCGCAAGTGAAGGATGGACGCGGAGTGCTGCTGGCGGTGGCTTATGTCAGGCGGCCAGCGGTTCCAACAGGCCGTTGAGATAAGCGATCAATTCCGCTGGATCGGTCGTTGCCATGCGCGGCGTGGCGCTGCGGGCGTCAGCAAGAGCGATTTTCAGTTCTTCGAGCGAATTGGCCGACCAGATAAGGCCACGCGCTACAAAGGCTTCGGTGATTTCCGCCTGATGATCGTCATAATGTTCGCCCCGCTGGAAAAGGCGCGGCATGGAGATGACGCGGCAGCCTGCGCGGAGCGCTGTGATCAGAGAGCCGGTTCCGCCATGGCAGACGACGATGTCGGCGTCGTGGAGAAGCTTCTGGACCTGACCGAAAGACAGCGTCTCAACGATCTCTACCCCTTCCACGGGAAGCGGCTTTCTCGCGCCCTTTCCGACCTGCAGGACGACTCGCTCCGGTATGTGCCCAGAGGCTTTCAGGGCGGTCACGGTCTGGACGAGCCGGTCGAATGGCAGGGTTGCCCCCACAGTGGC
>DATEFI010000361.1:0-4499 GCA_035280705.1 Rhizorhapis sp.
TGAATGCCGTGCCCGGCGTCCCCCACCAGAGCCAGCCGGGTATCAACGATGCGGGCGCTATGGTGGAAGCCGAGCGGAAAGCTGGAGCGCGGCGCGGCAAGGCTGATTTCGCCAAGGAAGCCGCCCATGCGCTTGTGCATCTCTGCGAGGAAGGCGCGCTCGTTGAGCGCCAGCATTGCGGCGGCGTGTTTTTTAGGCACTGTCCAGACAATGGCGGACCGTGTGCCTGGAAGCATCGGCAGGAGGGCGAGGGGACCGTCCGCCTGAAAGATTTCGAAGGCCGTATTCTCGTGCGGTTCCTGATGGTGAATGGCGGTGATGATCGCCACTTCATCATAATCCCAGCGGGCGGCTTTGATATGGGCGGCCTCGCGCGTGGGGGAATGCCGTCCTTCGGCAGCGACAAGCAGAGGCGCGGACAGGACCGTGCCATTATCCAGCGTCACTTCCACCCCGTTCAGGTCCCGCTCCACCCTTGCGGCTTTCGACGGGATGTGAAGGGTCAAATGCTTCGCTGCTCCTGAAGCGGCGCGCAAGGCAAGGCGCAGTTCGCGATTTTCGAACATGATGCCCAGCGGATCGTCATTTTCCGACGTTTCGAAGTCCAGTGTTCCGGGGGAAAGGCCATCGCTGACCCAGATCTTGCGAATGGGACAGCCTTTTCCCTCCAGATGGGGTCCAAGGCCGATCGCCTGAAGCAGGCGGTGGCTGGAACTTGAAATCGCGGAAACCCGGCCGTCGAAACCGGGCGCTGTGGTTTTCTCGGGATCGGCGGGATCGACCACTGCGCAGCCGATGCCATGGGCGTCAAGCGCCAGCGCCAATGTCATCCCGGCCAAGCCGCCGCCTAAAATGATGACATCGCTATGCTGCATGGCCGCTCCCGTCCGGCATTGGAACTTGCGCCTATGTAGGGGGCGCAAAGGGATATGGGAAGCCGCTTGGCGGTGATCCGGCTCGCCGTCGTCCCAGCGCCAGCGATCGCGCACCAACTCAGACCCGCTTGCCTTGAACCTGCCGAAGGGCTGTGCTTGTCTTTGCAGAAAGCAGACCTCCGAAAGCGCTCGGCCCAAACGGGTCTGAGTTGGTCGCAGGACCTTAATACATATGCTGCCCGCCGTTGATCGACAGCGTCGAACCAGTGATGAAGGCAGCATCCTCGGAGCAGAGGAACGCTACGCCCCGGGCGATTTCCTCCGCATGGCCAAGGCGGCCAACGGGGATTTTCGCAATGATCTTTTCAAGGACCGGCTCCGGCACGGCAGCCACCATATCAGTGTCGACATAGCCCGGCGCGATGGCATTTACGGTGACGCCGCTTTTCGCGCCCTCCTGCGCCAGAGCCTTTGTGAAGCCATGGATGCCGGATTTTGCGGCGGCATAGTTGACCTGCCCATATTGACCCGCCTGGCCATTGACCGAGCCGATATTCACGATCCGGCCCCAGCCCCGCTCGCGCATGCCGGGGAAGCAGGCCTTTGCCATGTTGAAGCAGCCCCCCAGGTTTATGCGGATCACCTCGTTCCAGTCTTCAAAGCTCATCTTGAGGAGAATACCGTCGCGGGTGATGCCGGCATTGTTAATCAGGATGTCAATCGGGCCGAGTTCATCGGCAATCTGCGCGCAGCCATCCCGGCAGGCGCCGAAATCTCCCACATCCCATCTGTAACTCCTGATGCCGGTTCGCTCGGTAAAGGCCGCCGCCTTTTCGATATTTCCGGCATAGTTTGCTGCCACCGTCACACCGATGTCCCTGAGCGCCACGCTGATCGCTTCGCCGATACCGCGGGTGCCGCCGGTTACTACTGCTACTCGGGTCATGGTGGGTTCTCCTTCGCCTTTAAACTTTGGCCGCTTTATCGGAGCGGCCGCCAACCGGACAGTTCGCGACCCAGAATCTTGCCATACATGACGATAGCTTCGTCCTCTGCGTTTAGACAGGGGAGGAAAGCGAATTTTTGGCCACCATGGCTCAAAAAAATCTCCCGTGCCCTAAGGGCAATTTCTTCCAGGGTCTCGATGCAATCAACGGTAAAGCCAGGGGTTGTTACGGCAATATGACGCACCCCGGATTTCGCCAATTGGGCTAATGTCGTATCGGTTGCGGGCTCCAGCCATTTGGCCCGGCCGAAGCGGGACTGGAAGCTGACGGCGACCTCCCTGCCCAATGCCTCGCCCAGCAGGCGGGCGGTCTTGCGGCAATGGCAATGATAGGGGTCTCCAAGTTCCAGTGTCCGCTGCGGCATTCCATGGAAGCTGGCGAGGAGCAGGTCCGGGGTGAAATCCAGGGCCGCCAATTGCCTTTCGATGAGCGACTTGAGCGCCGCGATATAGTCGGCGTCGTCATGATAGGGTGGAAGCGTGCGGATCGCGGGTTGCCAGCGCATATCGCCCAGCACGCGATAGACCTCATCCTGCACGCTTGCCGTGGTGGCGCCGCAATATTGGGGATAGAGCGGCGCGATCAGGATCCGGTCGCATCCCGCTTCGGCCATGGCGCGAAGCCTGCTTTCGATGGAGGGGTTGCCGTAGCGCATCGCCCAATCGACGAGGATGTCATCGCCCATATGCGATTGCAGCCTTTCGGCCTGCGCCCGAGTGATCACCGCCAGCGGCGATCCCTCCGCCGTCCAGATCTGGCGATAGGCATGAGCCGACTTTTTCGGCCGCACGTTAAGGATGATGCCGCGCAGGATCGGTTGCCAGAGAAGGGGCGGGATCTCCACCACCCGCCGGTCCGACAGGAACTGCTTCAGATAGCGTTTCACCGCCTTTGGTTCCGGGGCGTCGGGCGTGCCGAGATTGATGAGCAGCAGTCCGGTACGGGGGGAGGGGAGTGAAGGGTGTTTATCGGGCAATGGCAATTATTTTTCCCCAAGAAGCGGCAATGTGCGAAAGCGTTCGCCGGTGATCGTGAACAAGGCGTTGGCCATGGCCGGAGCCACGGCAGGCACGCCGATTTCGCCAACGCCCCCGGCTTCTTCCCTGCTCCGGATGAACTCGACCGTGATGTCGCCCACGTCGGAAAGTTGCGGCAGCTTCAGATCGCCAAGCCGCATCTTCCGCGGCATTCCCCGCCGGTAGGGCGTGGTGCCGCCCATGGCGGAGGCGAGGCCGAAGATAAGGCCGCCCTCGATCTGCTGGCGGGCAATGTCGGGGTTGACCAGGGTGCCGCAATCGACGGCCGCCACGATCCTGCCGACGCTGAGCTTGTTGCCCTTCAAATTGGCTTCGACCACGACCGCGATATGGCTTCCGGCCATGCTGTGGCAGGCAATGCCTTGTCCGCTGCCTGCAATCCCACCCTGCCAGCCGCCAAGCGCCGCGGCAGTAGAAAGGCAATGGGCAAGGCGCGGATTGCCCCCCAGCATCTGCATGCGGAAGGACATGGGCTCTATGCCCGCGATCTTCGCCAGCTCATCGACGAAACATTCGTTGAAGAAGGCGGCATAATGGTCCGCATTGCCGCGCCAGAGCCCGGAGGGGAGGCCCGCATCGACCGGATAATGGTCGATGGCAAGAGCACCGATATTATAGGGCGGGACCAGTCCCGATATGGCGGCGCGTTCAGCCGTCGCCGCAGCGCTTTGCCGCGCCTCATGCGGCAGCGCGCCATCCGCCATCCGCTTCCAGAGTTCGGACAGGGCCGAAGGGACCGCGACCTTTGCCGACCAGCCCTCAATGAACCCTCCGCGTCCGAGCTTGGCCGCCAGCCGCGCATGGGCAGGGGGGCGGGGACGGTCGTGAATGATGTCCTCGGCCCTGGACCAGAGCAGTTGCACGGGACGGTTCATCTCCTGTGCGATGATTGCCGCCTGGACGGCTGCCTCCGCTTCCATCTTGCGGCCGAAGGAACCGCCCGCAAGCATGGGGTAGATAACCACTGAGCTTTCAGCGAAGCCAAGCGCGCGAGCCACCGCCGCCCGGGCGAAGGCCGGTGCCTGCGTCGGCAGCCACAGTTCCGCCTCGCCATCATGCACCCGCGCGGTGGCGGCCATGGGCTCCATGGCCAGATGGAGCGCCGGGGCGACCTGATATTCGCTGGCGACAATCTGGGCGCCGGCGAATATGCTTTCCAGGTCGCCTTCATGCACGAAGCGTTCGCCTTCGCCGCCATCAAGGGCCGCTTCCAGCGACTGGTCGATGAAGCTGTTGTCGATCAGCCTTCCCTCGACCGTGAACAGGGGATCAAGCAGGTCCAGCGCCTTGTTGGCCGCCCACCAGTTGGTGCCCGTCACCGCCACCCAGCGTTCCTGCCGGATGATCTTCAGGAACCCGGCGACCTTTTTTGCCTCCGCCTCGTTGACGGATTTCAGGCGGACATTGCCGATCGGGCCCTGACGAATGGAGGCATAGACCATGTCGGGCAGACGGATGTCAGCGGCGTAATTGGCAGAACCGTCGATCTTTGAAGGAACGTCGAGGCGGGGGAGGTCGCGGCCGACCAGATCGTCTTCGGACTTCGGCCGAAGCGGCAGATCTTCGGGGACGTCATAGTC
>DATEFI010000362.1:0-2482 GCA_035280705.1 Rhizorhapis sp.
TAATCCAAGCCATGCCCATAATATCTTGCCCAAAACTCCCCCTCTCGCCTACTTTGCGCCACAGCAAGCAGGAGACAACATGGCGACGGTGGCGGTTTACAGTTTGAAGGGCGGGGTGGGGAAAACGACGTTCGCCATCAATCTTGCCTGGGCCGCGGCCAATATTTCCAAGCGCCGGACGCTGATCTGGGACTTGGACCCCCAGGCAGCCTCCACCTACATCTTGATGGACGGCCCCTCGTCCAAAGGTTCGGCGCAGGCGATCTTTGCGCGGAATGTCGATGCCATGGATATGGTGCAGCCCTCCAATGTGGAGGGCGTCGACCTGCTGGCCGCGGACACGTCGTTACGCGGCCTGGATCATTTCTTTTTCGAACTGGGCAAGAAGCGGCGGCTGGCGAAGCTGCTGGGCGGTCTTTCCAGGCATTATGACCGGATCATCCTCGATTGCCCGCCGGGCCTCACCCAGACAAGCGAACAGGTGCTCCGCGCCGCCGACCTTGTCATCGTGCCGGTAATCCCCGCCCCACTGTCGCAGCGGGCGCTGATGGAGGTCGTCCACTTCCTCGACCGCCAGAAAGGCCGCCACGCGCCGATCCTCCCGGTCTATTCGATGGTCGACCGGCGCCGGTCCTTGCACCGCGTCGCCCTGGAGGAAAAAGCGGATTGGCCAGTCGTCCCGATGGCAAGCTCCGTCGAGCAGATGTCCGTCCGCAAGGCCCCTCTCGGCGAGTTCGAACCGCACTGTCCCGCCGCGAAGGCGTTCACAAGGCTGTGGACGGGGGTTGAACGGAAATTGCGGACGCAGGGTTAGGCGGCGTTCGATTGTCGCTTCGGGGGTCTTTGCGGTTGTTGAGAAAAAATTGCGCCGTCGTCCCTGCGGAGGCAGGGGCCCAGCTGTTTCTTCAATCCTGTCAAAGAGAAGCGGGGCCCCTGCCTGCGCAGGGAAGACGGAAATAAGGTCAGATCGAACGTCTTGATTGACCCATAACCCGGCCTTCTTTCCCTCGTCCGTCAGCGGCAGCAAGAACCGGCATCGGCCTTCACTTGCCCGCCATTAAGCCACTGCACTCCGCTGCATTCCGGCGAACAGGGCCAAAGCTTCGTTGGCGGGCATGGGGCGGCCATAATAATAGCCCTGGATCTTCTTGCAGCCGAGACGGTTGATCATCTCCGCCTCTTCCTGATTTTCCACGCCCTCGGCCGTGGTCGACATGCCAAGGCTGTCGGCCAGCGCCACGACCGCGCGGATGATGGCGATGCTTTCCGGCACATTCTTGGAAGCGCCCTGAACGAAGCTGCGGTCGATCTTTATGGTGCTGAACCGCGTCTTGCGAAGATAGCCGAGCGAGGAATAGCCGGTTCCGAAATCGTCCAGCGACAATTTGACGCCCAGCGACAATATGCGGTCAAGGATCTGCTCGGCCCCGGTGCCCTGCATGAACACGCTTTCGGTAACTTCCAGCTCCAGCCGGTAGGGGGGCAGCCCGCTATGCGCCAGCGCCGAGGTCACGGCAGTGACGAAATTGGGGTCGGTAAGCTGCTCAGCGGACACATTGACGGCGACGCGGACATGGGAAGGCCAGTTCATTGCCTCCACACAGGCGGTGCGCAGCACCCATTCGCCGATGGGGGCAATGAGCCGCGCCTCTTCCGCGACCGGGATGAACTTGACCGGCGAAATGGCGCCCATTTCGGGGTGGGTCCAGCGGACGAGCGATTCGAAGCCCTCTACCGTTCCGGTGACGGCATTGACCACCGGCTGATAGGCGAGGTGCATTTGCTGCTTCTCAAGCGCTTCGCGAAGCGCGATCTCCAGCACGCGCCGCTCCTCGGCATGGGCGTGCAGGCGATGCTCATAGCTGTGATGCAGGCCGCCGCCCGCTTCTTTCGACCGGTAAAGCGCGAGGTCAGCGCTACGGATCAGCGTTTCCGGCGTGCGGCCGTCGCGCGGCCCGATCGCCGATCCGACGCTGGCGCCGATATAAAGAACATGCTGATCGACTTCATAAGGCCGCGACAGCGCATCGATGATTTCGAGGGAAAGCCGCTCCACATAATCGGTATCATGCACCTCGCGGATCACCACCGCGAATTCGTCGCCGCCCAGCCGGCCGCATAGCTCATTCTTGGAGCAGACATGGCGCAGACGCTCCGAAACGCGCGCGAGCAGCCGGTCCCCCACAAGATGGCCGAGCGTATCATTGACCGCCTTGAACCGGTCGAGATCGATCATCAGGAAACCGCAGCGCCTGTTCCACCGCTCCATTTCCTGTATCGCATGATCCAGCGCTTCGGTGAGATGCAGGCGATTGGGCAAGCTCGTAAGCGTGTCAAAATGTGCGAGCTGCGTAATCTTTTCCGAAGATTCGCGCTGCTTGGTCACATCCGAACCTACACCGCGGAACCCTTGAAACGTCCCCTTTTCATCGACACGAGGAGAGGCGGACAGCTCCCACCAGTGCCGCTGCCCGCCGATGTC
>DATEFI010000363.1:0-5965 GCA_035280705.1 Rhizorhapis sp.
GAGAATGCCGCTGGCATGGAAATGCCGACGACAACAGACTGGGCACTGTATTGCTGAACAGATTTACCGCGACATCATTGTTGCAGGCCGCGTGCGCGGATGACATCGCCAAATTACAGCATGAGGCAGGGGACCTCCCACCGGAAGCGCCCCTCCTCATGCCCGTGCAATCATTCGAGGAAGCTCCAGAGGTAAAACGTCAGGTCGTGACGTCTCCTACGGGGATGACGGAGCGGCGCCTGCTGCTTGTGCTGGGTAGCCTTGCCGTCGGCCTCATGGCGGCCAGCGACTTGGCCAGCCCGCTGCGCGAAGACGGAACCTCGCTCATCGATGCGGGGCTTTTTTTATTGTATTTCAGTTTGTTCTGCTGGGTTGCCTTTGGCTTCCTGAGCGCGCTTGCCGGCTTCTGCGTGCTGGCGGGCAGCCGCACGACGATGCTGCTCGATGAGCCGGAACTGCGCATGCCACGTAAGCGGACCGCCGTGCTCATTCCGATCTACAATGAAGATGTGGACCAGATTTTCGCCCGCGTGTCGAAAATGACCAGGATGGTGGAAGAGGTCGGAGCCACAGGATTGTTCGATTTCTTCGTGCTGAGCGACTCTCGCGCGGAAATGGAAACTCGGGAATATGCCGCCTTCCGCCGTGCGAAGAGCGGAAGCACTGTCCCCATCTATTACCGCCGCCGTCCCAAGAATCTGGCCCGCAAGCCCGGCAACATCGCTGAATGGCTGGGTCGCTTCGGCGGGGGCTATGAATATATGATCGTGCTGGACGCCGACAGTCTGATGAGCGGCAAGGCGCTGGTGCAGCTTGCCAGCGCCATGGATCGCGCACCGTCGGTGGGTCTTATCCAGACGGTCCCGACGGTGATCAATGCCCGCACGCTGTTCGCTCGCTGGCAGCAATTTTGCGGCGCCGCTTATGGTCCCGTTGCAGGGGCCGGTCTTGCCTGGTGGTCGGGTTCGGAAGGAACCTTCTGGGGTCATAATGCGATCATCCGCGTTCAGGCTTTCGCAGAAAGCTGCGGCCTGCCAGAGCTTTCAGGACGCGAGCCCTTTGGCGGCCACATCCTTAGCCACGACATTGTCGAGGCGGCGCTGCTGCGGCGGCGGGGGTGGGCAGTGCATATGGTGGAACTGCCCGAAGGCAGCCATGAAGAATTTCCCCCTACGCTCACCGATTTCGCCATCCGCGACCGGCGCTGGTGCCAAGGCAATCTGCAGCATGTGCGCCTGTTGAACGGGGCCGGGTTGCACTGGGTCAGCCGCTTTCAGATGCTGATGGGCGCCTCGGCCTATCTCGCCTCGCCGCTCTGGCTGGTGCTGATGGCGGCGACGCTGCTGCATCCGCTCATTTTCGCCAACTCGCCGCTTGGCTCGCCGCCTTCGGCCTGGCTCGTCGGACTGACCGTGCTGCTGCTGGTCGGACCCAAGCTGATGTCCTTTGCCTGGCTGTGCATGGATCGCAGGCGGCAATTTGCACTGGGCGGCCTGGGGCGCATTGCCCGGACGATGGCTGTGGAGATTCCGCTGTCCATCCTGATTGCTCCGGTCACCATGCTTGCGCAGACCATCGCTGTGATTGGCATTCTGCGCGGCCGCCCAAGCGCCTGGAATCCGCAGCGGCGCGAAGCCGATGGCATCCCGCTCCACCAGGCGGTCGAGGATTACCGCGCGCATCTCTTTCTCGCCGTCCCCTTTCTTGCCGGCATCATGATTGGACCAGGCGTCATGATCTGGCTGCTTCCGGTGGCGGTCAGCCTGTTGCTGACGCCTTTCATCGTAACCGCCACCTCGCGTTGCGACGTGGGCGAATGGCTGGCGCGGCGGGGGATCTTCCGCATGCCGGAGGATGAAGAGCGGCTGCCTCCTCTGGATGGAGAGCGGCGGCAGCAGCCTTACTCGCCGGTGCGTCCTGCGGCCTTAAGTCTCGGGAAATGCGCCTTTACCTGACACAGGCTGTTGGCTGGACGTAATCAACAAACCGTCCACCAGTTTTCCACAGGCTAGCCCACAGGGAAAAATTCGGCCCCCTTGTCTCCCCCGAAATATGGGTAGATGAGGGGGCATGGCCGAGAACATAAGACTGGTTGCACCGCCCGATGCGGGGGAAAAGAGCCTGCCGCGCAATGTCGAGGCAGAAGCGGCGCTGCTCGGCGCGCTGATGATCGACAACCGAATCGCCGAAGATGTGCAGTTGAAGCTGCGCTCGGAGCATTTTTTCGAGCCGGTCCATGGGCGCATTTACGACGCCCTATTGAAATTGCTCGACAGGAATATGGTGGCCAATCCGGTCACGCTGAAGCCGCTGCTGGAAGCGGACGAGGCGATGAAGGAACTGGGCGGTCCGGCCTATCTGGCGCAGCTTACCGGCAATGGCGCGGCACTGATCGGGGCAAGGGATTTTGCGACCCAGATCTATGATCTGGCGCTGCTTCGCGAACTTGTCGGCGTCGGGCGCGATCTTGTGGAGAAGGCGCTCGATACCAGCGAAGATGTGGACCCGCTGGGCCAGATCGAAGCGGCGGAGGTAGCGCTTTACCGCGTGTCCGAAGGCGAAGGGGAGGGGGGCAGCGTCAAGAGCTTCCTTCAGGCCAGCACCATGGCGGTGCAGGTGGCCGAACGCGCCTTTTCAAGCGGGGGGCACCTGTCCGGCATCACGACCGGTCTTACCGGTCTTAACGAGAAGATCGGCGGCCTTCATAACAGCGATCTCATGATCCTCGCGGGGCGGCCGGGCATGGGCAAGACCTCGCTTGCCACCAACATCGCCTATAATGCCGCCATCCGTTACGTCCGTGACAAGGAGGACGGGATCGACGACGCCAAGAACATGGGCGCTCCGGTTGCCTTCTTCAGCCTCGAAATGTCGGCCGACCAGCTCGCCACCCGTATTCTTGCCGAACAGTCGGGGATCAGCGGCGAAGCGTTGCGCATGGGCAAGATCAGCCGGGCGGACTTCCAGAATCTTTCGCGCGCGGCGCGTGAACTTCAGAACCTGCCGCTGTACATCGACGATACGCCAGGGCTCACCATTGCTGCACTCCGCACCCGCGCGAGGCGGCTGAAGCGCAGGCACAATATCGGTTTCATCGTGGTCGACTATCTGCAGTTGCTGCAAGGCTCCTCGCGCGGAGGGGAAAACCGTGTGCAGGAAATCTCCGAAATCAGCCGCGGATTGAAGACGCTGGCAAAGGAGCTGAACGTCCCCGTCATGGCGCTGTCGCAGCTCAGCCGCGCGGTGGAGCAGCGCGAGGACAAGAAGCCGCAGCTTGCGGACCTGCGTGAGTCAGGCTCGATCGAGCAGGATGCCGACATGGTGCTGTTCGTCTTTCGCGAAGATTATTATGTCGCCGCCCGTGAACCGCGCAGGCCGATGGACGGCGATGATGCCAAGATTTTCGATGATCACGCCAAATGGGCGATGGAGATGGAACGGGTTTTCGGCCTCGCGGAGCTTATTGTCGCCAAACAGCGCCATGGCGCCACAGGCAAGGTCAAGCTGCGCTTCGATGCGAAGATCACCAAGTTCAGCGACCATGTGGAAGAAGGCTATAGCGCGTTAAGCTATGATTGACGGCGGGACGCCTTTCTTCCAGCCGCCGCACATCTCCAGCAACCCCATTGCCCCATCGACCCGCCGGGCGTAGGATGCCCGCGCCGGCTGTTCATGGGTAATGGTTCGGATAAGACGCCCGCCTAAGACGAAGGGCGCAAATATGGCACGCCGGCTTGCAGGCGGTCTGTGAAAGGGCCGCGCTCAGCATGCGAGAGGTGACATATGATCAGTACCCATCATGCGCATATGGACAGGGGCATTCCGGAAACCCGGATACGAACATTGACCTTCGATGATTTGCGGATTTCGCTTCGGCAGGGTTGGGAAGATTTTCTCGACAAGCGCGGCGATCTGGTCTTTGTCGGCTTCATCTATCCGATCGTCGGCTTCTTCGCGATTGCAGTTGCGCGGAACTGGGCGCTTTTGCCGATTATCTTTCCGCTGGTTGCGGGCCTTACGCTGATGGGGCCGGCGGTCGCGAGCGGCTTCTACGAGCTGGCGCGGCGCCGCGAGAGGCATATGAACGCCAGTTGGCGGCATTTCTTCCTTGAATTCAAGAGCCCTGCCATGCCGTCCATAGCGGCGCTGACTGCGGTGCAATTCGGTATCTATGTGCTCTGGCTCGCGGCGGCATGGGCCGTCTATGCGGCCACTCTTGGGCCGGTTCAACCAGCAGCCTGGACAATCTTTCCCGATTCCCTGGGGCAGTTCTTGAGCAATGTATTCACGACGCCGGAAGGCTGGACGATGATCATCGTGGGCAATCTGGTCGGCTTCATGTTCGCCGTCGTCGTGCTGGCAATCAGTGTCGTGTCTTTTCCGATGCTGATCGACCGCAAGGCGGACGTGCCGGAGGCGGTGCGGACATCCGCCCGAGTCACCCTGCACAATCCCGGCGTGATCCTGGCCTGGGGCTTTATCGTCGCCTTTCTGCTGGTGCTGGGTGCGCTTCCCTTCTTTATCGGTCTTGCGGTGGTGTTGCCGGTCCTCGGCTATGCCACCTGGCACCTCTATACACGCGCTGTCGAGCGGTGAGGCGTTGGTCCGGGCGCGCTTCCCTGCGCGTCCGGACAGCGGGGCATTGTAACTTTTGTATACAGCCGATACATTGGGCTCATGAATAAGTCCAATGTCGTCACCGCGCGCCTCGATTCAGAGACGCTGAAGGCTCTCGACCGGCTGGCCAAATATCAGGAGCGTACCCGTTCCTGGCTGGTTGCCCAGGCGGTGGCCCGTTATGTGGATGAGGAAAGCGCGTTCTTCAATTTTCTGTCCGAAGGCGATGCCGCGATAGAGCGTGGCGAGTATCTGACCCAAGACCAGATGGAAAGCTGGTTTGAGGAGCGCTCCGCCGCCAGGAATGGCCGGCAAAGTTCCGCTGAATGACCGGCATGAAATGGTCGCGATTGGCGCAAGCGGATCTAGCGCAGATCGACGAATATTATCAGGCCGGAGATCCCGATTTCGCGGACCTGATCGGCCACGAAGCTATTCGCGCGGCTCGCTTTCTTCTGGCCAACCCCGATGCGGGAGTGAGGACAGGATTGGGAGAGGTCCGTAAATGGCCGGTCCCCAACACACCCTATTTGCTGTTCTACCGTCGTGACGGAAGTGACATCCGCATCTTACGTGTCCGGCACAATCGCCAGAATTGGAAGCTCCCTCAATGATACGGACCGGCCTTCTCGGTGGCTCCTTCAATCCCGCGCATGCGGGGCATCGGGCCATTTCGCTGTTTGCGATGAAGGCGCTTGGCCTCGACGAGATGTGGTGGCTGGTGTCGCCGGGCAACCCGCTGAAGGGCGAAAGCGGAATGGCGCCGCTTTGCGCGAGGCTGGCTTCGGCCGAGCGTCAGGCGAGGCGCAGCCGCATCAGGCCCACCGCCATAGAGCAGCGGCTTGGCACCCGCTACACGGACGATACGCTGAAAAAGCTGGTGCGCCGCTACCCCAAGCGGCGCTTCATTTGGATCATGGGGGCGGACAATCTGTTGCAATTCCATCAATGGAGGCGCTGGCGGGACATATCGCGGACGATCCCGATTGCAGTCATTGGCCGTCCGGGTTATGATCACGCTGCCCATGCGGCTGTCGCAATGGGCTGGCTGCGGCGCTTCGTCCGGTCCGCCAGCCACAAGACTCGATGGACGGATTGGAGACCGCCGGCGCTTGTGCTTTTGCGCTTTCGCCCAGATCCAAGATCGGCAACCCTGCTGCGGCAGGCTAACCCAAATTGGCATCTCGACATGAACGGCCGCGTGCAACGCGACCGCGTGACGCGTTTCCCGGTAAAGGCAAAGGAGGTAAATTGCCAAAACCCTTAGCAGCCAACGACGCGGCCAGTGATGCCGCTTCTGTTGAAGCCCTGCACCAGTTGGTGCTCCAGTCGCTTGACGACGATCAGG
>DATEFI010000364.1:0-9207 GCA_035280705.1 Rhizorhapis sp.
GGAGGCTTTCATGCAATCGGACGATTCGCCCCTCCGCACTGGCTGGACCACCGGCGCCTGCGCCACGGCTGCGGTGAAGGCGGCCTGCCAGGCATTGGCGACGGGGGACTTTCCTGATCCGGTTTCGATCCGCCTTCCGCAGGGCCAGGAACCAGCCTTTGCCCTCGCCCTGCACCATATGGCCGATGGCGCCGCCACCGCCGGTATCGTGAAGGACGCTGGAGACGATCCAGACGTGACCCATGGCGCCCTGGTGCTGGCAAGCGTGCGTCCTTTGCCCGCCGGTTCGGGAGTCCGGTTCAAGGCGGGAGCAGGCGTTGGCACGGTGACGCGACCTGGCTTGCCTGTGCCGGTGGGGGAACCCGCCATCAACCCCGCGCCCCGCAAGATGATGCGCGCTGCCGTTGCCGACGTTGCGAAGCTGCACGGGGGACCTGCCGATGTCGAAATCGAACTGGGCGTGGAAAATGGCGAAAGGATTGCCGAACGCACGCTCAATCCGCGCCTCGGCATCATCGGCGGCCTTTCCATTCTGGGCACCACGGGCATCGTAAAGCCCTATAGCTGCTCGGCCTGGATTCATGGCATCCACCGGGGCGTGGACGTCGCGCGCGCAGCCGGGCTGACCCATATTGCCGGGGCGACGGGCAAGACCTCCGAACAAGCGGTGCTGCGCCATCACGGCCTGCCGGAACTGGCGCTGATCGACATGGGCGATTTCGTAGGCGGCATGCTGAAATATGTGCGCAGCCATCCCCTGCCCCGCGTCACCATTGCGGGTGGGATCGCAAAGATGGCGAAGCTGGCGCAGGGCCTTCTCGACCTGCATTCCAAGCGGGGAGAGGTCGATCTGGAAGCGCTTGCCGCCCGAAGCCTGGACGCAGGAGGAACGAAGCACCTGGCGGAACTGATCCGCGCGTCCAATACCGCCGCCGAGGCCTATGGCCATGCGGAGGCCGAGGGCGTGCCGCTCGGCAATGCAGTGGCCCGGGCAGCGTGGGAGACGGCAGCGGGCGTGCTCGACGATCCCGCGATCATGCTCGACGTGCTGCTGTTCGATCGTGAAGGGACGCTCAAGGCCCATACGGAGCCGCTCCCCGCCTATAGACCGGCACGACCGCGAAAGCGGCGCTGATAGGCGGCGTCATAAAGGGCGCTTTCCCGGAAATCGGCACTCCCAAGCGCGCGGCCAACCAGGATGACCGCCATGCGCTCTACCCCAGCCTCGGCCACTTTCCGGGCGATGCTGGAGAGGGTGCCGAGGATCAGCTTTTCATCGTTCCAACTGGCTCGGATCGCGACGGCTGCGGGACAGTCTTCGCCATAAAAAGGCAAAAGGCGCTCCACAATCTCCTCCAGGCGGTGAATGGCGAGATGGATGGCTAGGGTTGCGCCTGTAGCCGCGAAACTTTCAAGCCTTTCCCGTTCCGGCATGGAGGAGGCCCGGCCGGACAGACGGGTGAGGACAACGCTTTGCGCAACTTCAGGAACAGTGAGTTCGCGTCCGAGCAGTGAGGCTGCGGCGGCAAAGGCGGGGACGCCGGGGGTCATGCTGTAGGGAATGCCGTGCCGCTCAAGCCTGCGGATCTGCTCGGCGCAGGCGGAATAGACGGACAGGTCGCCCGAATGCAGCCGGGCGACGTCCAGCTCCGCCTCATGCGCCGCCACATATTCCGCCTCGATCTCGTCAAGTGAAAGAGGAGCGGTGTTCACCAGACGGGCATCGGGCGGACAATAGGCAAGCAGCTCGGGCGGCACCACGGAACCTGCATAGAGGCACACAGGACAGCGCGCGAGAAGGTCGCGTCCACGCACGGTAATAAGGTCGGCCGCACCCGGACCTGCGCCAATGAAATGGACGGTCATGAACTGGAATCTCCTGTAGCAATAGCGCAGGCAACGCTGCCGCTGGTCCGGCGTGGAAGGAGGAGGCTGGGCGAAGGGCTACCCGTGCCTGCAAGCGCGCAGGCCTCGGAAATGGAGGCATGGCCGCGATGCACAAGTGCATGAGCGCTGCCCGTCGGGCAGAGATGCTGCCAGGCCGAAAGACTTGCTTCATCGACCCAGACCAGTTCGCACCCGAGATGAGCGGCAGCCTCGGCTATTCCAGATTCAAAGGCCTTGAAATGGGGAGCGGCCAGACGGTCGATCTGGTCCAATCCGGCTTCTGCCATGACCGCCGTGACAAGGTTCGAAATGGCTTCTGCTGCCGTATGTCGGCGGCATCCTATTCCGGCGACAATCATGATTTCGTCCAGCTCCAGATGGCGACAGGCCGCGACGGGCGCCATCCGGTCATGCTGCCCAGCGGCTCGGCGCGGGAAATTTCAACGCGCAGCAATTGTCCTCCATGGACGCCATGGAGGCTGGCAAGCAGACTTTCGGTTTCCAGGGTGACTGCAGTGACGGCAAGACGGCCGCCGGATCGAAGCGCCTCCATGCAATGATCGATTACCCCCGGAACGGTAGCTCCGCCGCCGATGAAGATGGCGTCGGGCGCGGCCAGCCCCACAAGCGCCGCCGGAGCCGCTGCTTCGACGATTTGAAGGCCGGGCACGCCCAGGCGCGCGGCATTGCGCCCGATCCGCTCCGCCCGTTCGAACTTCGCTTCTACGGCTGTGCACCGCATGGAGGGATGGGCGAGCATCCATTCAACGCCGATCGAACCCGACCCCGCCCCGACATCCCAAAGATATTCGCCGCGCCGGGGAGCAAGCAGCGCCATGACGACGGCGCGCACTTCATATTTGGTGATCTGGCCGTCATGTTCGAACAGGTCCTCCGAACGTCCTGCGGTCAGCGGAATGATCCGGGCCTGCCGCCCCGCCCTCACCTCGACAGCGAGCAGGTTGAGGGGGTGGATCGCGCCCAGCCCGAAATCCTTTGCTTCGGCAGCCCGGACCCGTTCATCAGGACCGCCCAGTGCTTCCAGAAGGGTGATGCGAGAGGGGCCAAAACCCGCTTCGCTCATAAGCACAGCGATGGCGGCGGGAGTTTCAGCGTCCGAGGTCAGCAGCAGCAGACGGCGGCCGGCATGCAGCAGGGGCCGGATGAGGTCGAGCGAACGGCCATGCAGGCTGAGCGTCTCCACCTCGGCAAGCGGCCAGCCCATGCGCGCGGCGGCAAGGCTGAAGCTGGAGGGGGCCGGGATGATCTCCATTTCCTCGGCGGGAACGGAGCGGGCGATGGTCGCGCCTATGCCAAAGAGCATGGGGTCTCCGGAAGCCAGCACGCAGACCGGCTCCCCCCGGCGCGCGAGGAGCTGGCCGATCGCTGTGCCGAAGGGGGTTGGCCAAGGGCTTGCCTCACCCCGAATGAGGGGAGCGGCGAGTTGGAGATGGCGCTTTCCGCCGAAAATGGTGCTGGCTCTCCGGATACATTCGGCGGCGCGGGGCGAAAGGCCCGCTATGCCGTCTTCGCCAATGCCGACGACCGTCAGCCAAGGGCGAGATGGTGGCGCAGGCCCGACCAGGTTGCTACCTCGCTCAGCCATGCACAACATCCTGATTCTGGGCGGCACGACAGAGGCGCGGCAGTTGGCCGAACGGCTGGCGGGCTGCAAGGATCTGAACGTCACGCTTTCGCTGGCGGGCCGCACCCGTTCGCCCTTGGCCATGCCCGTGCCGGTGCGAAGCGGCGGCTTTGGCGGGGCGGACGGGCTGGCGCGCTGGATGCAGGACAATGAGATTGGTCTTTTGATCGACGCCACGCATCCCTTTGCCGCCATCATGTCCCGCAATGCGGCCGAGGCGAGCGGAAGGGCTGGCATTCCCCTTCTGGCGCTGCGCCGTCCCGCATGGCAGCGCCAAATGGAGGATCGCTGGATCGAGACCGGGAGCCCGGCAGCGGCGATCGCCGCACTTGGCAAGTCTCCGCGCCGCGTCTTTCTGACCCTTGGGCGGCAGGAGGCGCATGTGGCGGAGAACGCGCCTTGGCATCATTATCTGGTCCGGTCGGTCGAGCCCATTGATCCGCCGCTTTCGGTCCCGCAGGTCACCTACATTCTCGACCGGGGGCCGTTCGACGAAAGCGCGGACCTCAAATTGCTGCGTGACCATCGAATTGACGCGGTCGTCGCCAAGAACAGCGGCGGGGCGGCGAGCTATGCCAAGATCGCGGCTGCACGCGCGCTCGGGATTGAGGTGGTGATGATCCAGAGGCCGGATGCGCCGGATGCACCCGCCGTAGCCGATGTCGATGCGGCGCTTGAGGCTATCGGTCATGCGCTCGGCCTCGCGCTTCGGGGAGTATAGACCAGCGGCTCCTTGCCCGGCCGCCTGACGATGCGCGTTTCCGCCGATCCGATGAGCACACATGTCGCCATGTCGGCGAACGCGGCATCGGCCTCGCCCAATGCCGTGATGACCACCCGCTCATCCGCACGGCCCACCGCACGGCCGAAAATAACTGGCGTTGTGGCAGGAAGGTGGCGGCGAAGAAGGTCAAGAGCCGCCGGAAGCTGCCACGGACGGGCGCGGCTCACCGGGTTGTAGACGGCGAGGACGAACCCCGCTCCTGCTGCCGCCGCCAGCCGTTTTTCCACCAGAGGCCAGGGCTTCAGATTGTCCGACAGGTTGATGGCACAGAAATCATGACCAAGCGGAGCGCCGACACGGGCAGCGACCGCGAGCATCGCGGTCACGCCGGGCAGAATATGGAGATCGACCTGCCGCCAGCATTCCGGCCCGGTCTCGATGGCTTCGCAGATGGCGGAGGCCATGGCGAAGACGCCAGGGTCTCCTCCTGAGACCATGGCGACCCTTTCACCCGCAACCGCGCGCTCCAGCGCCGCCGCCGCGCGGGCAAGTTCCTCGCCATTGTCCGAAGCTTCACGAAGCTGCCCCGTCCGCTCCGGCACGCGTGCTAGATAGGGGCCGTAGCCAAGCAGCACCTCCGCCCCGGCAAGCGCTTCCGCCGCTTCGGGAGTAAGCTGAGCCGAATGACCGGGACCAAGGCCGACAACATAGAGGGCGCCGGTCATGAACGGCCTTCCCAACCCGGCACCAGGACGATCGAGAAATAGGGCGCACGTTCATCGCCACGTTCCGACAGGCGCATCGTGAGCGCCTCCGGCATGGTCGCGCGCTCGACATAAAGCGCGCGGTCCAGCCGCCCTGCCCTTTCGAGGGCGCGGCGGATCTTTGGCAGGTTGCGCCCCACCTTCATGACCACCACCGCTTCGGCGCTGGAGAAGCGTTCCGCCAGCGCCTCTTCAGAAAGGGTGCCGGGCACGATGCTGAGCACATCATCGCCCTGTGCAATCGGCACGCCGCTGCCCGACCAGCAGCCAGCCATGCCAGTCACTCCAGGCACAACCTCAGTTGGGTAGCGATGGGCGAGGCGGACATGGAGATGCATGTAGGAGCCGTAGAAAAGCGGATCGCCTTCTGACAGGATCACCACATCGCGTCCGGCATCGAGATGCGCCGCCACACGCGCCGCGGATATATCGTAAAAACAGGCGATCTGAGCCTGATAGGCCGCGCTGTGCCGGGGAAGCTCTGTAGTGACGGGATAGAGCAGCGGCAGTTCGATCGCGCCTGATCTTAAATGGGCGGCAACCGTACGGCGGGCATGGCCGTCATTCCCTGCCTTGGCGAAATGGGCGACCACAGGAGCAGAAGAAATCAGGCGCACCGCCTTCAGCGTCAGCAGCTCAGGGTCGCCGGGTCCGACGCCCACGCCATAGAGGCGGCCTTTGCTGCTCAATCCGGTCACAGCCCCGCCCTTGCGAGCGCATTGATAGCCGAGGCAGTCATGGCGCTGCCGCCCATGCGGCCATCCACAATGGCCCAGGGAATGCCCGCAGGATGAGTCCGCAGCGCCTCTTTCGATTCCGCCGCACCGACAAAGCCCACAGGCATGCCGATGATGGCAGCAGGACGGGGGCCGCCTGCATCAATCATTTCGAGCAGATGGAAGAGCGCCGTAGGTGCATTGCCGATGGCGACAAGAGCGCCCGACAGCCGCTCGCGGAGCAGCTCCAGCCCGGCGGCCGACCGCGTTGTGCACAGCCTGGCGGCAAGCTCCGGCAAGCGAGGATCGCCAAGCGCGCAGAGCACCTCATTTTGCGCAGGCAAGCGGGACCGGGTGACGCCGTGCGCCACCATCTGCGCGTCGCAGATGATGGGCGCGCCACCAGCAAGGGCATGCCGGGCGGCGGCGGCGAAGCGGGGCGCGAAATGGATGTGGCGTGCGGCCCCGACCAGACCGCAGCCATGGATCATGCGAAGCGCAATATCCGCCTCCTCCTCAGGGAAGCGGGCAAGGTCAGCCTCCGCACGGATGATCGCGAAGGAGCGTTCGTAAATGGCAGTGCCGTCACGGATATAGTCGTAGGTCAATGGATGTCCTCTTCGGCAAGGGCGGTACGAACGGCTGCGGCCGCGCCCTCAGGCGAGCAGATGCGGGTTCGGGCGAGGTCCAGATCGTCCGGGCCCCCGGGACCCATGGCAATGTCGCCGCCCGGCAGGCCAACCAGTGCGAGGCGGGATGGTCCTTGATGGGCACAGCCCTTCGCGCAGCCGGAGACGTGGACAAGGCCGCTTGCGGGCATATGGGGAATGAGGGACCTGGCAATGTCACGGGCGGCAATATGGGCCGAAGCGCAGGCGGGCGCTCCGCTGCAGGCGAAGAGCCGGTGACGCGGATCGTCTTGCGCTGTGATGAAGCCGCTTTCGTCAAGAGGACGGCGCAGGTCCGGGATTGCGCCCTCGCCAAGTCCGGCGAGCAGAATGACACGGCCCGGCGCGGGGCGAATATCAGCGCCATTGTCCTGGGCCAGCTTGGCGAGTGCCTTGAACTGCCTCCATTCAACCTGCCCGAAGGGAACGCCAACGGGTAGCGCCACGGAACCGCCGTGGCATTTGTAAATGGCGGGCGGCGCGCTTCCGCGAGGTATCTGGGCCACGGGAGGCGCAAGACCCTCCTTCGCCAATAGGCGCCGCAGAGCTTCTCCCGGAAAATCCTCGAGCAGGGAGGCGGGTCTGACGGCGGGCGAATATTCCGTCAGACGGCCAAGGAGCCTGCGAAGAATCGGAAGCACGTGCTTTTCCTCCGCAACGCCGACAGGTCCATGGCCGCCAAGGGAGAGTTGCCAGCATTGTCGCGCTACGGCGGAGAGGCGGATGTCCGCGGAACGTTGACCAAGATCGAACTGGCCGCCGCTGTCCAGCAGGATGCCAGTCTTGGGATGCAACGAAAGCAGCGGCACTTCATGGCGAAGTTCCGCCGCGAGTGGGCGCGGGTCGGACATCTCGAAGGGGTCCAGACCCGCAAGCGGGCTCATCGCCACAGCAGGGCCGGTCTGATACCCTATGCCCAGCCGGCCAATCGCTCCAGTGAGAGAGGCGACGCCTTTCTCACCGAGCCCTCGCAGTTGAATGTTGCCCCTGGCAGTAATGTCGAGAATCCCATTGCCGTAACGGAAAGCGGCTTCCGCAAGCCCGGCGGCCTGCGCTGGCGTAAGCATGGGTTCGGCAAGTTGCAGGCGCACAAGCAGGCCGTCTCCTGTCGCCATGGGTCTTTGGAGCGAGGGGCAGGCGCCACGGATCATGCAGCTGCCTTTCTCAGCCGATCGAGCGCCCCGTCCACATCATTGCGGCGCGGATGCCAGAAGCCTGCCTCCCGTGCGGCGGCGAAGCGCACCGCCATCGTGCGGGCCGCTTCGGCGTTGTTTTCCAGCAAAAAGGCGGAGACGCTCGCATCCGTCACATAGGCTTCGAAGACGCGATCGATGAGATGGGAAGGCACGGCTCCGGTGGTCGCGGCAAATCCAATCAGCCGGTCGGCGACCTCCAGCAATTCCGCCGCGCCTCTGGGGCCGTGCCGCATCTGTCCGGCAATGAAACGCTCATCCAGCGCCCTGCCATGGACGATCCGGGCAATGGCTTCAGGGAGCAGCCGCGCCTTTGGCCGGTCCGGACGGCTGGTGTCGAGCAGTACGAGCGTGGCGTCCTTCCCCGCTGCCGCCATGAAACCGGCTATATGGGCAAGGTCGCTGACACCATCGAGCAAGTCGCGGTCCGGGCTATCGCTGACATGGACCAGGGCATCGGCACTTTGAACACGGCGGGCGAAAGCAGCACTATTTGGCAGGGCCCGCGCCTCCTCTCCGCCGTAGCTGTACCCTGTGAAGGCGCGATAAGCGTCAGCCAAGGCAGGTCCATCCCAGTCGGCTGCGTCAAGCCGGTCTTCCGTTCCTGCTCCATAGCTTCCGGGGGCAGAGCCAAAGATGCGGGCGCCGCAATCCCCTGCCCTGACCGCTGCGGCAAGGGGGTTCTCCTCATCATCTTCGGGCCTTTCCGCCACCGTCTTTGCGGCAAGATCGAGGAGGGCGATGAGGCCGGGGAACATGTCGCGGAACAGGCCCGATATCCGCCAGGTGACGTCGACGCGCGGGCGGCCCATCATGGCCGGTGGAAGAACCTCAATGCCGGTGACGCGTGCCGTAGCCCGATCCCAGACGGGCCGGCACCCCATAAGCGCCAGGCCCTGCGCCACCTCTTCGCCGCCCGTGCGCAGCGTAGCGCTGCCCCAGAGATCGAAGAGGATAGAGCGAGGCATCTCCCCATGCTGCTGAAGATGGAGCCTGATGATCTCATCAGCGGCGGGCCGGGCAAGCTCCATGGCGGTGGATGTGGGGAGCATGCGCGGATCGGCGGCATAAAGATTGCGCCCGGTGGGATAGACATCCCTCCGCCCCCTGAGCGGCGATCCGGCGGGACCGGCGCCGATCCTGCGACCGGAGAGGGCCGCAAGCAGTGCCTCACGCTCTGCAACGGCGCTGCGGTCCCGGTCGGGATCGCCGCTGGCATCGCGGCCATAGATATGCTGGCCATCGCGAACGGCCATATCCTTCACATCGCAAAGCCAGCCGTCGATGGCGCGCAGCTTTTCGCCAGTATCGCCAATGCGGCCCAGCGCCAGCGTTTCGACAAGGCCGCAGGCGGCGGCCCTGTCCAGAATGAGGCGGGAAAGCCGATCGCGCCTTCTCTGATCAAAACCATCGGCCGCGGCATATTCGTCGACCAGCTGCTCCAACTCGCGCAGGGGACCGCTCAGCCCGTCAGTGAAGGCGGCAGGGGGCAAATGGCCGAGCGTCAGCGCCCCGATGCGCCGCTTCGCCTGCGCGGCCTCACCCGGATTATTCACGATGAAGGGATAGATGACGGGCAGCGAACCAGTGACGATGTCCGGCCAGCATGT
>DATEFI010000365.1:0-2976 GCA_035280705.1 Rhizorhapis sp.
GAGCGGCTCGGCGATGATGCTCCCGACGGTCCAATGCGGATCCAGACTGGCGACGGGATCCTGAAATACCGGCTGGATGCGGCGGCGTTCGGCCAGCGTCCGCCGATGGGATGGCGCGAGCGGCTTCCCTTGCCATGACAGCATGCCTTCATCCAGTGGCCCGATGCCCGCAATGGCGCGCGCCAAGGTGGATTTCCCCGATCCGGAACCCCCGACCAGCGCCATGGCCTCGCCCCGATGGATGGTCAGGCTGACATTATCGACGGCCTGGATGCGGCCTCGCCGCCAACCCGGCCTTCGGAAGCTGACGGAGAGCGAGCGGCCCTCCAGAACCGGTTCGCCGACGGGGGTAAGGGCGGGGGCAGCTTCGCTGAGGCGAGGGGTCGCTGCCATGAGCCGCCTTGTATAGCTTTCGACGGGCTGATCGACGACCCGGCGGGACGGCCCGCTTTCGACCATTCGCCCCGCATCCATCACTATCAAGCGGTCCGCATGAGCCGCCACTGAAGCCAGATCATGGCTGACCAGCAGGAGGCCGAGCCCCTCCTCCCTGCGAAGCCGGTCGAGCAGCGCCATGATTTCCGCCCGCAATACGGAATCGAGCGCGCTGGTCGGCTCATCGGCAATCAGCAGCCTTGGCCGATGTGCGATGGCGGCGGCAATCAGCACGCGCTGCCGCTCTCCGCCTGACAAGCGATGGGGGAACTGGTCCAGCCGTTCCTCCGGCCGGGACAGGCCCACCCGCTCCAGCATGGCGGCAAGGTTTCGCCGCGCGGGACGTGGAGCACCCGACTGCATCGCCGCCTCTGCAAGCTGGCGGCCCACCGTCAGATGAGGGGTGAGTGCCGTCAGCGGCTGCTGGAACACAAATCCGGCCTTCCGGCTGCGCAGATGCCGCAGCGCCTTTTCCGGCCTGCCGACCAGTTCCTCGCCCTCCAGCAAGGCCGAACCGGAAGCTGCCCCCGCCGACAGCCCGAACGGCGTCATGCAACCGAGGCTCTTGCCCGAGCCCGATGCGCCCACAAGCGCCACACATTCTCCCGCCGCGATGCTGAAGGACAGCCCCTCGACCAGCCGCTTTCCGCCTATGCCGACCGACAGCTCGCGTATCGTATAAAGGGTCATGCGAAGCGGTCCCGCAGCCGCTCGCCCGCATAGGTGAGGCAGACAAGGATGGTCACCAGCACTGTGCCGGGCAGCAGCAGGCCAAAGGGCGCGACATCCATCTCATCCGCGCCCTCCTTCACCAATATGCCAAGCGAGGTCAGCGGCTCCTGCACGCCAAGGCCGAGGAAGGAAAGGAAGCTTTCCACCATCACGACCTGCGGTACGGTGAGCAGCAGATAGGCGATGGCGATACCCGCCACATCGGGCAGCATATGTTCAATGACGATCCGGTGCGCCGGGGCTCCCGCCGCGCGTGCGGCCAGGATGAAGGGGCGTTCCTTGAGCGCCATCACCTGCGCCCTGATGATCCGCGCCATGGTCAGCCATTCGACCGCGCCTATGCCGAGGAAAACCAGCAGGATCGACCTGCCGAAGAGGACCATGAGAAGAATCACGACGAACATGAAGGGCAGGGCGTAAAGCGCATCGACGACGCGCATCATCGCCTCATCGACGCGCCCGCCGCGCCAGCCCGCAACCGCGCCCCAGGCGACGCCGATGAGAAGCGCCACCAGCGCGGCCGCCAAGGCCACGGCCAGGCTGATCCTCGTCCCGATCAGCAGCCTTGCCAGCCTGTCCCGGCCGATGCTGTCGGTGCCAAGCAAATGACCTTCGCTGAGCGGCGGCAGGCGAAGGCCGTTCCAGTCGATGGCGTCATGGCTCCACGGAAGAAAGGGCGGAATGGCGATGGCGGCAGCCGCGATCAGCGCAACAATGGCGAGCGGAACAACGCCTCTCCTCATCCGCGCATCCGGGGATCGAGCCAGCAATAGATGAGGTCGGCGGCCAGGTTGAAAAGGATGATGAGCCCTGCATAAAGAGTGACCACGCCCAGCACGAGCGGATAATCGCGGTTGAGCGCGCCCTGGACGAAATAGCGCCCAAGGCCGGGAAGGGCGAAGATGGTCTCGATGACCACCGCTCCGGTCAGCAGGCCCGCCGCCGCAGGGCCGATATAGCTCGCGACGGGAACGAGGGCGGGGCGGAGGGCATGGCGCAGCAGGATGGTGGCGGGCGCAATTCCCCGCGCGCGCGCCGTGCGGATATGGTCCTGTGTCAGCGCAGCGGCGAGCCCTGCCCTTGTGAGCTTGGCAATGGCTCCAGCCACTGGCAAGGCAAGGGCAAGGACTGGCAGCACCAGATGGACCGCCTCTCCGTCGCCCAGACCCGACACCGGAAGCCATCCGGCCCAGAGGCCGAAGATCAGCACCAGCAGCGGCCCGGTCACGAAAGTGGGCAGCGCGGTCGCCAATGTGGCGCCCAGCATCAGCGCTTCGTCCAGCCACCCACCCGCGCGCGCCGCCGCGAAAAGGCCAGCGGCAATGCCAAGGATCAGAGCCAGGAGCAGGGCGAGGCCGCCCAGGGTGAGGGATATGGGAAGGCCCTGCCGCACAAGTTCCGTAACCGTGAAGTCGCGATAGACGAGGCTGGGGCCGAAATCGCCCTGCAGCAGCCGGCCCACATAGAGCAACACCTGATCGTGCAGCGGCCGGTCAAGGCCATAGCTTGCCTGCAGGGCCTGCCTCGTAGCGGGATCGAGCGGCCGTTCCCCGTCGAAGGGGCCGCCTGGCGCCACCCGCATCAGCAGGAAGGAAAGGAGGATCACGCACAGCAACGTCGGAAGGGCAGTCATCAGGCGACGAAGCAGCAGGGCGAGCATGTTGCTGTCATGGCGGATTTTTCCTTGCCCGTCATCCGGCAATTCCCGGACCTGCGGCGAGGGAGAAAGCAAGGCGTTCGTCGTCCCCGCGCAGGCGGGGACCCCGCTTTTCTTTCCAGCGTGGAGTAAAGGTAGCGGGGTCCCTGCCT
>DATEFI010000366.1:0-3778 GCA_035280705.1 Rhizorhapis sp.
GAGGTTAAGCCAGCGCTGGCTGCCCCCGCCTACCGCGCCGATCAGTTCGACGAGCAGCAGCAAGATGCCGATCATGACATAGGCGGGAAGGGCGAGCTGCTTGAACAGGCTGACCGGCAGGCGCGAGATGACGATCGCCATGCCGAGGAAAACGATGAAACGGGCCCCCTGCATGGCCGCCCAGGGCGTGAAGCTGCCGCCGGCCGCACTGAAGAGGACGATGCAGCCGAACGTCGCTATGCCCATGACGAGAAACAGGAGGCGCCATGGCAGGCGCGCTACGGCGGCCGGAACCAGTGTGCTCACTCGGCCCCCGCAGACGACATGGCATTTTCCGGCGGCAGCGCGATCTCACCCCTTCTCACGGCCTCCTCCAGCGCCACTTTTTCCTTGTAGCGCTGCATGGCCGCGGCCATTCGCTGCTCTATGGTGCCGCCCCAGGCCGTTTCAAGCGGCTCGAGCGCCGCCATCGCCTTTTCCTTGTCATAGAGATAGGTGAGGACGTCGCGGGCGATTGGATAGGCCGCGCCCGAACCGCCCCCATGTTCAATCACCACAGCCGCGGCATAGCGGGGACGGTCGAAGGGCGCGAAGCAGACGAACAGGCCATGGTCCCGGAATTTCCAGGGCAGGCTGGCATTGGAGAGCACGCCCCCGCGCCGTTCCGCCATGGTGATGCGTCGGACCTGCGCGGTCCCGGTCTTGCCCGCGAGCAGCACGTCGGGAATGGGCAGCCGGGCGCGGCCTGCGGTGCCAGGGCCATTCACGACATCGCTCATGGCGTTGCGGACATAGGTGAGGTGCCGGGGATCAAGGCCGAGCGAGCGTGGCTGCGGCTGATTCCTTGCCATGACGAAGCGGGGGAGAAGGTCACGGCCTGAAGCGATCCGCGCTGCCATCACGGCAAGCTGCGTTGGATTGGCGAGCATATAGCCCTGGCCAATGGTCGCATTCACGGTGTCGTAGCGTTCCCACGGCTTTCCGAACTTTTTCATCTTCCAGTCGGGATCGGGTACGGTCCCATAGCTTTGGGAGGGGAAGGGAAGGGGAAATTTCTGCCCTAATCCCAGCCGCCGGGCCATGCCGGCGATCTGCTGCATGCCGATCTGCTGGGCGAAATGGTAAAAATAGACGTCGCAGCTCTGGTAAATCCCCTTGGCCATGTTGACTGTGCCGTGGCCGCCGCGCTTCCAACAATGGAAAAGGCCAGTGCCGACGCGGATCGCGCCGGAGCAATTGACCGTCGCGTTGGGATCAAGTCCCGCCTCCAGGAATGAGAGCGCCACCATCGGCTTGACGGTGGAGCCAGGCGGGTAAAGCCCCTGCAACGTCTTGTTGCGCAATGGAACATGGTCATCCTCTGCCAGCATGTTCCATTCCAGATGGCCGATGCCGTCAGAGAAGCTGTTGGGATCATAGCTTGGCATTGAGGCCAGCGTCAGCACATCGCCCGTTAGGCAGTCCATGACGACAACCGAGCCGGACTCTGCGCCCAGCCGGCGCGCGGCATAATGCTGGAGGCCAGCATCTATGGTGAGACGAACCACATGACCGGGCGTATCGGGCCGGGTGGTGAGTTCGCGAACGACCTTGCCGCGTGCCGTCACTTCGACGCGCTTGGCGCCGGGCTTGCCGGTCAGGACCTTGTCGAAGGCCTTTTCAAGACCATCCTTGCCGATCTTGAAGCCGGGCGTGATGAGGAGCGGATCCTTGTTCTCCTCATAATCTTCGGCAGAGGCTGCTCCGACATAACCGATCAGGTGGCCGACGGCGGCTCCCGCGGGATAGTTGCGGGAAAAGCCGCGGGCGGGGGCGACCCCCGGCAGTTCGGGCAGGCGGACCGATACGGCGGCATATTGCGCATAATCGAGCTTGTCGGCGACCTGGACCGGCTGAAAACCCGCCGCCTTCTTAAGGTCGTCCTTGATCCGCTGCACCTCATCGGGATCCAGCGAGAGGAGCTCGGCAAGCGAAGCCACGGTGGCGTCCTTGTCGTGCAGGCGGTCGGGGATGATGTCGACGCGGAAATCGGTCCGGTTGTTGGCGAGCGGCTTGCCATGACGGTCAATGATCCAGCCCCTGCGCGGCGGAATGAGGGTCAGGTTGACACGGTTGCTTTCCGACAACAACTCATAATGTTCGTTCTCGGCGATGCTGATCCAGCCCATGCGGGCGGCGAGCAGCACGCCTATCCCACCCTGGATGCCGCCAAGCACCATTGCGCGGCGCGTGAAGGTGAAGGACTGGCTGGCCTCGGTCACATTCTTGCCCGAGCCGGCGATGCGGATCGGCTGGGCCATCAGGGCAAGCGCCACCGGTCAATCATGGCGCAGAGGCGCACGACTGCGGGAAAAAGCAATATGGACCAGGCAATTTGCGGCAAGACCACCAGCATCAAACCTCCGCCTGCGGACAGGCGGGCAAAATAGACAGCACCAAATAGGCAAAAAATAATGGCAATTGCTGCGATTAGCCAGTCCTGCCAATAGTCGCGCCACAAAAGCCTGCTGCTGGCGATCTCTATACCGATCAGCGTAACGGTCCAAAGAAACATCGAACTGCCGATTGGCTGTCCGCTCATGATGTCGTCGAAGAGGCCGAGGGGCGCTGCGATCCAGAGCGGCCAGAGTTCCGGCCGCAACAATCGCCAGGCAAGCAGGAATAGCAGGCCGAAGGGCGGGAGCGCCGGTGTGACGGCTATCATCGGCATGATGGGAGCGGCAGAGCCAAGCATCACGGTAATGATGGGCGTACCCTGCGTCCGCAGCCGCGAGCGGTCTTGCGCGATGGTGGAGCGGTAGCGCGGCATCAGGGTTCCGCTTGTCCGGTCTGGTTCGCCGGAAATGGCGGTGCCGGCTCGGGTCTGGTCACCACGCTAGGTTGAAAAATGTGCTGAACAACGACCGTGTCGGCCTTGGCCGGTGTGGCAAGCGGCACGGCGATGGCGGCATCGCCGTCCACCCGCAGGACAATCGCCACGGGGATATTGGGACGATAGAGGCCGCCGGTGCCGGAGGTCACCATGATATCCCCCGGCTTGAACGGATTGTGCCCCATGCTGAGCGGCCGGATTTCTACCGAACCGTCGCCAAGCCCGGTTGAAATGCCCGCCACATTGTCGCGCGTGCGCCGTATCGGGACGATGTTTTCGGGATCGGTGAGCAGGAGGACGTTGGCGGTATTGGGCCCTGCCTCATAAATGCGTCCGACAAGGCCGTCGGGAGCCCGCACCGGCTGGCCCGGCCGCACGCCCTGACGGCGTCCGGCGCTCAGGCGCGCCAGCCGCCGCAGGCTCGTCGAGGTCGAACTGATCATCCGCGCGGCCACAACCTCATTATCCTCGGATTCGACGAGCTTCAGCAGCTTCTTGAGCTGGCGGTTTTCCTGCTCGATCGCGGCGGCTTCAATGAGCCGGGTGCGGTTCGCTTCCACCTGGCGGCGCAGCGCGGCATTCTGTGACCCTGCTCGGACATAGGCGACGATATGTTCGTCGGCGCTGCCGATGCCGCTCACCAAGCTGCGTAGAGCGGCCGAGACCGGACGGGTGATTTCCGCAACGCCATTGCGGATAACTGAAAAGCCCGTCGGATCGGCAATGGAGATGACCGCCAGCAACAGACCCAGCAAAGCACCCGCCACGGCTATGACATAGCTCGCGAACAATCCATATTGCGCCTTGCGGTTGTAACCGGGGCGCCGGCTGGGGGGCGCCATGTGGCTTCTCCCCCTGTCAGGCGGTTTGCAATACGCCGCGGAAGATCGGGTCTTCCAGCGCCCT
>DATEFI010000367.1:0-2727 GCA_035280705.1 Rhizorhapis sp.
CGGGCCAGTCGCTGGGCGCGTTCCTGTGCAAGGGTATCAGGCTCGAAGTCTTTGGCGACGCCAACGACTATGTCGGCAAGGGCCTTTCGGGCGGCGTGATCTCCGTCCGGCCGATGGTCTCCAGCCCATTGGAAAGCCAGAACAACACCATCATCGGCAACACCGTCCTTTATGGTGCGACCGCGGGCAAGCTGTTTGCGGCAGGCCAGGCGGGCGAGCGCTTCGCCGTCCGCAATTCGGGCGCGCAGGTGGTGGTCGAGGGCTGCGGCGCCAACGGCTGCGAATATATGACCGGCGGCACCGCCGTCATCCTTGGCCGCGTCGGCAGCAATTTCGGCGCGGGCATGACCGGCGGCATGGGCTTCGTGCTCGACGCGGACGGCAGCTTCGAACGCCACGCCAACCCGGAAAGCATTGTCTGGCAGCGGCTGGACAGCGCCCATTGGGAAGCCGTGCTCAAGTCCCTCATCGAGGAACATCATGCTCATACCGACAGCAAATGGTCGGGCGCGATCCTGCACGACTGGGACCGCCGCCGGAACGATTTCTGGCAGGTGTGCCCCAAGGAAATGGTCAACCGGCTGGCTCATCCGCTGAGCGATAAGGCTGAGGTGGTCGCGGCGGAATAATCCGGCGCGCCCCTGCCCTGACTCGGCGGCTATAATTTCCAGTGGGCCAGGGCCAGGGAATGGGCTGCGGGGCAAGCCCTTTGAGACTTGGCCCAGCGGCAACTGGCTGCGCTTTGTTGCAGCAGGCCGAGACTATGGCCGCCGCAAGCCATAGTCGATCCGGATCCGCACCCATTCGCCGATCTTCAGCCGTCCACCGATTTGGGGCGGGCGCACCCGGAATTGCCAGGCGGCGGCCAGAACCGCGCGGGCGATGTTCGATCCCTCCGGATACTCGTCGACTGTCACACAATCCTCGACCCGATAATCCGGAACGGTGCGGCATGCGATGAGACCCCACCCTGGCCCTCGCGCAGTAGACAGATATCCGCGCAACTCGTCCTCATAGGGTTCGCGATACCAGGACGCAGCATAGAGCGGCTCGCCATGTGGTCCCTGCCCCGCCACGCGCTGCGTGTCGCCGGGCGTGCCGGTATCGGGGGGACCTACGACCGGTTGGCTGGCCGCAGAAGGCGGGGCCGGGCGCGGGCTTATGGCGCCGATATCAGCTGCAGCCATCTGCGCGCGGGAAAGCTCCATCCATGGAGGGTCCGCTGGTGCGGGCGGAGTTTCGACGGGCTGGTGCGGCTCCTGCTCAGACTGGGGCAGCTGCTTCGCGGGGGGCGCGTCCGGCACCTTGGTTTCGGGCGGATCCTCAGCCTGCTCCGAATCCGGACTTGGGTCCAGGTTGAATACCGTTACAGCGGCTTCTTCATGAGGCTTGATCGACGGGGCCAATGTGAGCAAGAGCAGGGCCAGCAGCCCCTCCAGCAACAGCGCCAGGACAATCCCCGCCGCACGTTGTCCAAACTCTGCGCGAATGCGCTCTGGCCAAGAAGAAAAAACTGAACGGATTGGCCGGGACAACGAACCTCGCCTCGATGGTGGGGTGAAGGTTAAGCCGCCCACAGCGCAGCGGTGCTTGCCATAGGGCGGCACGAGGTCCAAATCAAGGTCGCCGGCAACACCGCAATTTCGCGTCCGATCGCTCTTGAAGTGGGATGAATGGGCCTCGAAACGCCGCTTTAGCCGTAGCTGCCACGAGGGGTTCTTCCGCGAGAACTCATCTGTCCCGCACGGCAGGATTCAAGTTCAATCGGGAAATTGCCGCCTGCGATCGACCCGCCGCCCGGCACTGAAACAAATTTCGCGAACGGCGATCTGCTCGGTGGTCAGTAGTCATCTCTTGGCAGAACTGGGAATGTTGATGGCAAATAATGAAGAGCCGTTCGGCGGGACTGGGGAGTGGCAGCTCCGGGCGAGAACGAATCGCCGGCGAGGGTAAATGCTGTTTCTGGCGGGCGCTTGAGATCGTGGAGCGAGGTAACTTTGAGTGGAGAATTCGCGCCTCAAAAGCCTGCCGGAGCATTGCTGGATGGCGATCTCTGACTTTATGGCGAAAACGAAGAGCGCCTGAAGTCGGCAGAACCGCAGGAGTTTCCCCGACGGGGAAAGTTAATCCATGCTTTCCAAAGAGCTATTCACTGCTTGGTGCGCGACGCAGTCTGGAGCGAACCGGTCTCTGCCCTGATTTGCCTGTTTCAGCCTGTTTTTCGCGGCAAAAACAGGCTGAATCCGTATTCCCTGATCGCAGGACCGGCTTGGCGCCCCGTGTTACGGCGACAACTTTTGATTTTTGATGGTCTGGAAAACAGGCGCGGAACAGGACAAGATCAGGTGCTCACATTCACGACATCAGGTGCAATCTTGACCTCACAGCATATACAGGAGCTTGTGCTTGATCCGAACCGAGAAGAAACTTGGGAAATCGCGGCTCGGCTGCACACCGTGCTGGCATACTGGGGCAATAGACCGGACCGGATCGAGCGTCTGGTCGATGCTGCCTGTGCCGACCAGATCGCCCTCCTCATTGAAGAAGAGCCAGAGCGTCGTCAGGAACTGCTCGAAAAGTTCAGTCGCTATCCGGTTGTGGGTGACCGCACGGGACGAGAAAAGGACATTTTGTATCTCGAGGAAGCATACCAATCCGGTCGGGTTTTCCTGGCGCTGATCAAGGAGACCGCTACGGGCGCATTGAACCGCCCCGGGATTGCCGGAG
>DATEFI010000368.1:0-9266 GCA_035280705.1 Rhizorhapis sp.
CCTGTCGAAAAGACGCAGGGGCGCCCCGCCGCCGAACAGAAAAGCCGCAAGCCTCTGCCCCCGCGCCAGATGCACGGCAAGGCCGTGCATCCTGGCCCTTGCCTGCAGCCGCTCCTGATCACCCGCATATTCCTCCAGCAAGCAATGGAGGTCCCAGAGGTTCCTCAGGCCGCCCGCCAGATCGCCGTCCGCCAGCAAGTGCGCCACGCAATGCAGCACCCGGTCTTCCGGCGACAATATGAAAAGCCCGTTTCCAAGAGCCACTCGGTCAGCGATCAAGGCGGCCGCATCGGGACGCTGCCGGGCAGTGAGCGGCAAGATCGTGTGATGCACGTCGATCATGCGATCGCGCTCGCGGTGGATCAGCGGGGGTAGCTCGTGCATCCAGCGGCGATAATATTGATCGTCATAGGGATCAGGCTTCACCCATTCCCAACCCGCCGCAAGCAATGCCCGCTCTACGCCGGGAAGGGCATGGCGCGGCACCAATATGTCAAGGTCGCCGATCGAGCGGCCCGCTCCTGCCTTCAACCCTGCCGCGGCATAGGCGGTGCCCTTCAGCAATATGACAGGGACTCCCAACTCGCTGAGCGCCACGCGCGCCCGCTCGGCTTCCCACAAGGCTTGCCGCCGGACGAAGACGGCCTGCTCCCTGGCATCCTTGAGAAGCCGTTCCACCGCCGAAGGGAGCGGCAGTCCGGCAAGCCTGTGAGCCAGCGTTCCGATCAGCTGTTCTGCGCGGGCCATGGCGATGAGGGCGTTCCACTCTCCGCTGTCCAGCGAAAGCACGGAGCCTGGATGGCGCAAGGCGTTGACGAGGAGAAGAGCGTTCATGCCCCCTCCGCCCAGAGGCTTTCCACCAGCTCCATAGCTTCCTCGCCCGAGCCATAGTCAATGGCATTTGCGGGCACGCTATCGACAAAGCGGGAGAGCGCGGCAAAGCCAGCCTCGCCAAGCGCGACATAATTGGTGGAAGCCTGCGTCAGGCGAACGAAAGTTTCGCTCTTCGCCATGGCACGGACAGCCCCCGCATGGCCGAAACGCGGAAAGAGCAGCATGGCCGGAGGTGCGCCCTGCATCATCCGGCCGATGGCATCCTGCCGGGGCACGAGATGGCGGATGTCGCCCTTGGGCGTTGCGGCAAGCAGGGGCCCGAAACGGCCTGTGCCTGCTTCCTCCTCCAGCACTTTGATGGCGCCATTTTTGAGCGATATGAGGCGGGGGAAGGCGAAAATCTCTCCGCTTTCCAGGTCGAGCAAGGCGAACTCGTCTCCCATCAGCCGCCAGCCCCGTTCCCCCAGCATGGCGGCGAGCGTGGACTTGCCGGAGCCCGAGGCGCCGGTCATCACCAGCGCCCGCCCGTCCCGCTCCACGCAGGAGGCATGCAACAGGACATGCCGCCGCCAGCCAAGCGCCATTTGGAGGTTCATGCCCATTTCCGCCGCAAGAATGCCCTGCTCCAGCGGAAGCGGTGCGGCATCGGGGAGCATATAATCTCCGCCGATGCGAACGGATGGCCGCAGCCATCTCCGCCACGGCTTTTCGGGCTCCAGCCGGACGGTGAAATCAGCGATCCCGTCCCTGGGCGCGGGATAGGCGGCGTAAAGCCGTTGCAGCTCATATATGGGCTGCCTCCAGGCCGAACCGATACGGAACGAAGCCGGACCGATGACGAGGGAAAGGCTGTACATCACAGCCGCTCCGCAAGGCCCAGCGCCGCCATCTCTTCAAGCCGCGCCGCTATGACCGCAAGCGCCTCCTGCGCTGGCCCAAGGTCATAATGGGCGGACAGACGCTCAAGAACTTCCCTGGCGGTCAGGGCGTCGCCATTCATCGCCCCGAGAATTTCGGGAACCGGAGAAAGAACGACATGCGTGGTTCCTGACCGCCGCTGATAGACAAGGCGAAGGTCATCCAGCGGCTTTATGATGAGACCGGCCGCCGCCTCCCCCTTGTACCGGACCTGCGCCACGGCTCAGCGGGGCATCTGCAGCGACGCGTAGCAGGTGAAGCCGCTATTCCCGGCCTGCAGGCGGCGAATATAGTTCATATAGGCCTGGTTCTGCTCATAGCTGGTGCCAGGAAGCGTACCGCCGCTCATCGCGGCCTTCACTTCCCCGCCCTTGAAAGGCCGGCCGGCGGGCGGAACGGCGCCCGGCGTGTCAGGCGACACAAGCTGACCGTCAGGCGCGATATATTGGCCGGAGCGTGCCAGATCGGGAACCGGAATTTCGCAATTCATCACGGACGCGGCGGTCTGAGCCAGTGCGGGATGAATCGATACGATCGCCGAGGTGGCGACCGCGCCAAGCGCAAGCACCTGCCGGCGCGACTGCGCGGACATGTCGGGGCCCTCGGGCTGAGGCTGATGTTCGTTCACCTCTTTCATGCCGCTCTTTTTGCGCGATTTGCCTTACAGAAGCGTAAATCGGGCTGCGGCTTTGCAATTTCATCGCAGCCGCAACGAAAATATTCTAGTTCGACAGTATGAATCGTACGTCCGCCCTTCAGTTCACGGCTGCCCTGTTCATCATATTGATCGGGGCGACGGGATCGCTCATCTTTGGCGGAAGCTGGCAGACGGCGCTTATAGCTGTCGTGGCGGGCCTGTTCGCGCTGACGATCATGATCGACCGCCAGCCTTATCCCGTAAGCGCAGCCCCACGCGAGCCGCAGCCGCAGCCGGACCTGTTCGACAACCCGGATTTCGATGCCGCCATGGAGGGAATCATCGAGCCGCTGCTGATCGTGGCGAATGAAAAGGTGGTGCGCGCGAACCGGACGGCGCTCCGGCTCCTCGGGAGGCATATTGTGGGGGAGGATGTGCGCATCGCCATCCGTCACCCCGCAGCGGCCGAACGGCTGACCAATCCGGATGCGGCCGCGACGGGCGGGTCGATCAGCCTCGTCGGCCTTGGCCAGCGGGAACAGCGCTGGGAAATGCGCACCGCGCTGCTTTCCAAGCGGCGGATCATCGTGCATCTGATCGACCGGACCGGAAGCCACGCCGCAGAGCGGATGCGCGTCGATTTCGTCGCCAATGCAAGTCATGAGCTGCGCACGCCGCTTGCGGCCATATTGGGCTTCATCGAAACGCTCGGCGATCCCAATGCCGGCGGCGACCAGGAATTGCGTGACCGGTTCCTGAAGATCATGTTCGACGAGGCGCGGCGGATGCAGCGGCTGGTGGACGACCTCATGTCCCTGTCGCGCATCGAGGCTGAAAAATATGAGCTTCCCGACAGCCCTGTCGATCTTGGCGACCTGGTAAGGGAGGTCGAACAGATATTCCATGAACGCCACGGCATGCGTGGACAGGATGTGACGAGCCGCGTCGAACCGGGCCTGCCCCCCATCAATGGGGACAGCGCCCAGCTTTCCCAATTGCTCCACAATCTGGTCAGCAACTCGGCCAAATACGGCCGGCCGGACACGCCGATCACGATCAGCCTGACGCGGGGTTCGGGATCAATGGTCACTCTTTCGGTCACCGATGAAAGCGAAGGCATCCACCCTGACCATATTCCGCGCCTGACCGAACGCTTCTACCGCGTCGATTCCGGCCGCAGCCGGGCGATGGGAGGAACCGGACTTGGCCTTGCGATCGTCAAGCATATTGTCGAGCGCCATCGCGGACGGATGGATATCAGCAGCACGCTCGGCAAGGGAACGACGATCTCGATCCACCTGCCGCCCGCCGATCCGAAGGGCGCGGCGGTCGAAACCAGTGCATTGTCATCAAACTGAAACTGAATTGTCACATTGCACCAATGAATCGCTGCTAGCGCGGCAGTGTATTCGAAGGGGCTGCAATCCGGATTTTTGGAGGCATGATGATCAAGAATATCGCAATTCTGGCTGTTTCAGCGCTCGCGCTGGCAGCTTGTCAGGATCAGGCCGGTGGCGGCGACGCCGGGGGCGCACGCGACCAGATTCGCGCCGTTGGCTCGTCCACCGTCTTTCCGTTCGCGACTGCTGTCGCCGAACAGTTCGTCAACAATAATCCCGGCATGAAGTCGCCGATCATCGAGTCGACCGGCACGGGCGCTGGCATGAAGCTGTTCTGCGCGGGCGTGGGCGCTGGTCATCCCGACATTGAAAACGCCTCCCGCCGAATGAAGGCTTCCGAATTCGAGATGTGCCAGAAGAATGGCGTCAAGGACATTGTCGAGGTCCAGGTCGGCATTGACGGCCTTGCCTTTGCCGAATCCAACAAGAGCCCGAAGTTCAAGCTGACGCCCAAGCAGGTCTATGAGGCGCTGGCCGCAACCCCCTATGGCAAGGAGCAGAAGGCCGAGAAATGGTCCGACGTCGATCCGTCGCTGCCCGCCACGCCGATTTCCGTCTTCGGTCCGCCGTCCACCTCCGGCACGCGCGACGCCTTTGCCGAGCTGATCCTGGAAAAGGGCTGCAAGAGCGATCCCGCGATGGAAAAGCTCAAGGATAGCAACGAGGACAAATATAAGGAAATCTGCACGAAGGTGCGCGAGGACGGCAAATATGTCGATTCCGGCGAGAACGACAATCTGATCGTCCAGAAGCTCGGCGCCAATCCCGATGCGGTCGGCATCTTCGGCTACAGCTTCCTCGAGGAAAATCTGAACAGCATTCACGGCATTCCGCTGAATGATGTCGAGCCGACCTATCAGAATATCGCCGACGGCAAATATCCGGGTGCGCGCCCTCTCTACATCTATGTGAAGAAGGCCCATGTGACCGCCATTCCTGGTCTCAAGGAATATATGGCCGAGTTCTCCAATGCCTGGAATCCTGACGGCTATCTGGTAAAGCGCGGCCTGATCGCGGCTCCCGACGCGGTGCGCAAGGCCAGCGCCGAGACCGCAAAGAATCTCACCCTTCTCAATGGGGCGGACCTGAAGTAACGGCCGCCCGCCGGTGCGCCTGCCCGCCCATAGGGGCGGGCGCGCCGGACAGAAGATTTTATTTGCCTTGTGGGGGTATTGAGGCGTGAACGGCGCTGCGATCTTGTTGCTGGTTATCGGTCTTGGCGTCATCGCCTGGGTCAGCGCACGTGCGAAAGC
The DNA here is from genome assembly GCA_035280705.1 of Rhizorhapis sp. GTDB lineage: Bacteria > Pseudomonadota > Alphaproteobacteria > Sphingomonadales > Sphingomonadaceae > Rhizorhapis. The sequence continues at coordinate 5,043 of DATEFI010000368.1, forward strand.
CGTTCGCCTGCGCGCTGGGGGCACCCGGCGTCTCCACAGCCTGCCCAATTATCATGGCTGGTATGTCGCGCTATGGGCCACACTCCCTGCACTGCTGTTCCTGGCGGTCTGGAGCAATGTCTCGCCTGGGCTTGTGACGCAGGCGGTGCTCGACGATCCTGCCGCGACGGAATTGCCGGAAGATGCCTTTTCGCGGGGAGCCATTCTCTCTGAAGCGCGCAATATCGCCACGGGAGAACAGGCCAGCGCCTTCAACCCCTTGGCGCAGAAATTCGTGCCGCTCTATGAAGAGGCGCAGTCCCGCTACAGTTCGGCCGGCGTTTTCCTGGCCCTCATGCTCGCCTTTGCAGGCGGCGCCTATGCCTTCACCCGGGTGCGCCCGGACTTTCGCGCCCGGACGCGGGTGGAGCGGCTCGTCATGCTGTCGCTTCTGCTGGCCTCGCTCATTGCCATCGTGACCACGGTGGGGATCGTTGCCTCCCTGCTGTTCGAATCCGCGCGCTTCTTCAGCATGGTGTCGCCCATCAATTTCCTTTTCGGGACCAACTGGAGCCCGCAATCGGCGGCCATGGGCTTTGGCCATGAAAACGCCTTCGGCGCGATACCGCTTTTCTGGGGCACCATCTTCATCGGCGCCATCATCGCGATGATCGTTGCCATTCCCCTCGGCCTGATGAGCGCCATTTATCTGACCCAATATGCAAGGCCCCAGGTCCGCCAATGGATGAAGCCGATCCTGGAGACGCTCGCTGGCGTCCCGACGGTGGTTTACGGCTATTTCGCCGCACTGACCATGGCGCCGGCGCTGCGCGACCTTGCGGTCATGATCGGCATCAGCAACGCCTCGTCGGAATCCGCCCTCGCAGCCGGTCTGGTGATGGGCGTGATGATCATCCCCTTCGTAAGCTCGATGGCCGACGACAGCATCGCCGCCGTGCCGCAATCGATGCGCGACGGCAGCCTGGCCATGGGGGCGACGACCAGCGAGACGATCAAGCGCGTGCTGATCCCCGCCGCTCTTCCTGGCGTGGTGGGCGGCGTGCTGCTGGCCGTCAGCCGGGCCATTGGCGAGACGATGATCGTGGTGATGGCCGCGGGCCTTGCCGCCAACCTTACCGCCAATCCTTTCGCCAGCGTCACCACCGTCACCACCCAGATCGTGCAGTTGCTGACGGGCGACCAGGAATTCGACAGCCCCAAGACGCTCGCCGCCTTTGCGCTCGGGCTGGTGCTGTTCGCCGTGACCTTGCTCCTCAACATCGTCGCGCTGCGCGTCGTCAAGAAATACCGGGAGGCCTATGACTGACATGGCATTGGAGAACGCCTCCCTGGGCCTCGTCCGCACCGCCCGCGCGCCGACCGACTGGAAGGCGCAGAAGATGCAGCAGCGCATCCGCAAGCGCTATGCGGCGGAGCGGCGCTTCAAGCTGCTGGGGCTGCTTGCCATTCTGCTTTCCGCCGGGTTCCTTGCCTTTCTGCTCATCACCATGGTCGGAAACGGCGCCCGCGGCTTCACCCAGACGACCGTCAACCTGCCCATCGATTTCCGGTCGGCCCCCGTCATGGTGGATCCGGCAATGCTGAAGGACGGTAATGCCGACCGGGTGCTGTCGAACGCCAATCTTCCTGCCGTGGTCGAGCAAGCAGCCAAGGCGGCGCTGGGACCGGACGCGGAAAGCCTGATTTCGCCCAATAGCTGGCTCAGCCTGCGCGAAGCCATCAAGGCGGATCCAACCTTGCTTACCCAGAAGGTCACCATCGCCGTGCCCGCCGCCACCGCGATCGACCTGGCGGCGAAGGGTGAGGCAAGCGCGGAGGCCGAGGCGGCCTATGCCAGGATGAAGGCGCAAGGCATTGTCTCCACGGGCTTCAACAGTGGTTTCCTCACTGAAAGCGACGCGACCGATCCAACCCAGGTGGGCATCTGGGGAGCGCTCAAGGGTTCGCTCCTCACGATGTTCGTGACGCTGGTGCTGAGCTTCCCGATCGGCGTGCTTGCCGCCCTCTATCTTGAGGAATATGCACCGCGGAACCGCTGGACCGACCTGATCGAGGTTTCGATCAACAATCTCGCGGCGGTGCCCTCGATCATCTTCGGGCTGCTGGGGCTCGCCATCTTCCTCAACATTATGCACCTCCCCCGCTCTGCAGCCTTGGTCGGCGGCCTGACGCTGGCGCTGATGACCATGCCAGTCATCGTGATTGCTGGGCGCAACGCGATCAAGTCGGTGCCGCCGTCGATCCGCGACGCCGCCCTCGGCATCGGCGCTTCGCCAGTGCAAGTGGTGTTCCATCATGTGCTGCCGCTGGCGCTCCCCGGCATCCTGACCGGCACCATCATCGGCATGGCGCGCGCGCTGGGTGAAACCGCGCCGCTGCTCATGATCGGCATGCGTGCCTTTATCGCCACGCCTCCGGGAGGGATCACTGACCCCGCAACCGTTCTGCCAGTGCAGATCTTCCTCTGGTCCGATGAAGTCAGCAAGGGCTTCGTCGAAAAGACTTCTGCCGCTATCATCGTCCTGCTCATCTTCCTGCTCGCGATGAACGGCCTCGCCATCTATCTCCGCAACAAGTTCGAGAAGCGCTGGTAACCATGACCGCCATGATCCAACCCAAGGAAGCCGCCGTGCTCCAGAACTCAAAGATGACCGCCCGCAATGTGAACGTCTTCTATGGCGAGAAGCAGGCGATAAACAATGTCTCCATCGACGTGGACATGGAGAATGTGACGGCTTTCATCGGTCCATCGGGCTGCGGCAAGTCGACCTTCCTGCGGACGCTCAATCGCATGAACGACACCGTCGCCAACGCCCGGGTGGAGGGCGAGATCACGCTGGACGGGGAAAACATCTACGCCTCGACCATGGACGTGGTGCAGTTGCGCGCACGGGTCGGCATGGTGTTCCAAAAGCCCAATCCCTTCCCGAAGTCGATCTATGAGAATATCGCTTACGGTCCCAGGATCCACGGCCTCGCGGGTTCCAAGGCGGAGATGGACAGCATCGTCGAGCGGTCGCTGCGCCGCGCGGGCCTGTGGGAAGAGGTGAAGGACCGCTTGCACGACAGCGGCACCGCCCTTTCCGGCGGCCAACAGCAGCGCCTGTGCATCGGCCGCGCCATTGCCGTAGAGCCGGAAGTCATCCTGATGGACGAGCCCTGCTCGGCGCTTGACCCGATTGCGACCGCCAAGATCGAAGAGCTGATCCACGAACTGCGCGGCAATTACGCGATCGTGATCGTCACTCATAATATGCAGCAGGCCGCGCGCGTTTCCCAGCGGACGGCGTTCTTCCATTTAGGAACTCTTGTCGAATATGGCGTAACATCCGACATCTTCACCAATCCTCGTCAGGAACGGACGAAGGATTATATCACCGGCCGCTACGGCTGAGGCGGAGAGAAGGAGCAACAGACATGGCCCTTGGCAGCGAACATACGCTCAAGGCGTTTGACGAGGATATCGATCGCCTGCGCGGATTGATTTCCGAAATGGGCGGCCGCGCCGAAGCGGCGATCGGTGAGGCGTTGACCGCGCTCACCCGCAAGGACCTTGAACTTGCGGCGCATGTTGTCGAAAATGATCACAAGATCGATGAGCTTGAGGCGGAGATCGAAAAGCTGGTGGTCCAGACCATCGCGCTCCGCGCACCCATGGCGGACGATCTGCGGGAGGTTGTGGCTGCGCTGAAGATCGTCGGCGTCGTCGAACGGATCGGCGATTATGCCAAGAACATCGCAAAGCGCGTGCCGCTGGTTGCAGCCGAAGGCAACAGCATCAAGCCCACCACGCTGCTGCCCGCCATGGGGCAGGTTGCAGGCGAAATGGTGCATGACGTGCTGAACGCCTTTGCGGCGCGCGATGCCGACCTCGCCGCAGCGGTTTGCGGACGCGACCGGGTGGTCGATGATTTCTACAACAGCATCTTCCGCACGCTCGTCACCTATATGATGGAGAATCCGCGGCATATTTCGGAATCCGCGCACCTGCTCTTCATCGCCAAGAATATCGAGCGCATCGGCGATCATGCGACCAATATTGCCGAAATGGTTTATTTCGCCGCAACGGGACAGCATCTGCCCGAACGCGAACGCGGCGAGCATCCGACCGAACCGCACGGAGAATAAGCGAAATGGCACGTGCCAAGATGCTGCTGGTGGAAGACGACGCCGCACTGGCGGAATTGCTGATCTGGCATTTCAAGAGGGAAGATTTCGAGGTTT
>DATEFI010000369.1:0-2417 GCA_035280705.1 Rhizorhapis sp.
GGGAAAATGTGGAGGCGGTGGCCCGCGAAAAGGGCGTCGAGCCCGCCGACATCATTGTCTGCGTACTCGACCGGCCGCGCCACGAGAAACTGATTGCGGAACTGCGGGAAATTGGCTGCGGCATTATGCTGATCCCGGATGGTGACGTTGCAGGGGTGATCGCCACAACCGATCCCGACACGACCATAGACATCTATATGGGTTCAGGCGGGGCGCCCGAAGGCGTTCTGGCGGCGGCCGCGCTCCGCTGCGTCGGCGGACAGTTCAAGGGCCGCCTGCTGTTCCGGAACGATGACGAGCGCGCCCGCGCCCGTAAATGGGGCATCACTGATCTGGACCGGGTCTATGACCTCAACGATCTTGCCAAGGGCGACTGCATCTTCGCTGCGACAGGCGTTACCGACGGCTCTCTGCTGCAGGGCGTGAAGCGTCTGCGGGGCGGCAAGATGACGACCGAAAGCGTCGTCATGCGGGCCAGTTCCGGCACTGTGCGCTGGGTGAAGGGCGAGCACCGGAACTGATGGGGTGAACAAGAAAGGGCCACCCAGGCTGGCTGGGTGGCCCTTCTTCATGGCTTCGCTCGAAATGATGCTCAGCAATCCCGGTCGATCGCCCGGCCGGCCAGAGCGCCTACCCCAGCACCAATGATGGTTCCGGCCGTACGGTCGCCACGGCGCCCGGCGATTTCGTTGCCCAGCAGGCCGCCCGCAATGGCGCCGATGATCGTGCCGCCCGTACCGCTGTCACAGCGGCCGCGATATTTGCGGCTGTAGTAACGGCGGTCATACTCGCGGCCCCGGTAATAACGGTCGCCCCTGTAATAGTCGCCTCTGGCATAGCGGCGATCATAGTCACGGTAATAGCCCCGATCATAATCGCGATAGTAATCGCCGCGATCATAGCCGTGGTTCGCCATGGCGGGCGCGGTTGGCACCATCACGGCAGCACTCATGACAGCGGCTGCGGCGCTCAGCGAGAGTAAAAATTTCTTCATCATCCGGCTCCTTCATCCAGAATGGCAAATGCTTCAAAGCCGAACCCTGAAGCCTTGCTTTCCAGACCAGCTTCCTTCGACATGCTCCCCTTATGCGCGATTCGATTTGAGCCGACACTGAACGCCCAAGTTATCCGCCGTTCACATTGCCCCTGCAGATTAACCATGACAGGGCTCACCCGTGCGCGTTAGGGAGAGGCGATGTTCCGCCCGTTCCTGATCCTGCTCGTTGCCCTGCTGCTGCTGCCTGCGCCGCAGTCGGCCAAGGAGGCGAGGACAATGCCGGGGGCCTTGCTGATCAAGGCCAAGCCCGTCCCCCTGAATGCCTCTGATCCCACCCAAAGGACCGCAGGACAGCTGGAATATCTCGCGGGTTGGGAACTGAAGAGCGATCATCGCTCCTTCGGCGGCATTTCCGCTATGGTTCTAAGGCCCGACGGCCGCATCATTGCGCTTAATGACAGCGGGGACCTTTTCGGCCTGCCCCTCCCCGGCGATGCTGGCGGGCGAAAGGAATTCATCGCCCCCCTTCCCGTCCGGCCGGAGGAAAGCCATTGGCCGAAATGGAAGTGGGATTCCGAAGGGCTGATGCACGATCCCGTCAGTGGCCGCTATTGGGTGACCTTTGAGCTCATCCAGCGCATTTGCCGCTATTCTCCCGCTTTCGCCCGTGTCGAAGCTTGCAGCGAGCCAAAGGCGATGGAAGATTGGCCGGGGACCGACGGCGCGGAAGCTGCTGTGCGGCTGCCCGATGGCCGCTTCCTGATATTCGCCGAAAGCGCCTATGGGTCCAAGGGAAGCACCGAAGTCCTGTTGTTCACCGGCGATCCGGTAGAGCCCGGCGCCCGGCCAGTTCATCTCGGCTATCATGCGCCCCAGGGCTACCGGATCACTGATGCCGTGTGGATCGGGAACGACAAGCTGCTGACGCTCAACCGCAGGACCACGATCTTCGATGGCTTCACGGCCAAGCTGGCGCTGGTCGACATCAGCGACCTCCGGCCAGGCAGCCTGCTTCAGGCGTCAGAGATCGCATCGCTCCGCCCGCCGCTGCTGGCGGACAATTTTGAAGCATTGGCCGTATCCCGCGAACAGGAGCGAGACATTGTGTGGATCGCGTCCGACGACAACCACCAATTCTTCCAGCGAACGCTATTGCTGAAGTTTGCGATGAAGCATGCGGCTATAGCGGCGGCGCTGAGCGGCCACTGACCGCATCAACCTTGGCCTGCCCCCTTCGTCGCCCCTGCGAAGGCGGGGACGACGAGCGGCTATGCCCGGGCAAAGAAAAAGCGGCCCCGATTGGAGCCGCCCTCTTCATGCACAAAAGCCGTGCAGCGGCGTCAGGCCGCCTTCTGCTTCTTCACGATTTCCCGCTTCAAGCGGCGCGCACGCAGCGACAGCTTGTCGTCGCGGGTCTTGA
>DATEFI010000370.1:0-8407 GCA_035280705.1 Rhizorhapis sp.
TAAGGACAATGTAGCGGACCGGCTGGTCGACGGCCTCCGCCGCCTTGAATATCGCGGCTATGATTCCGCTGGCATCTGCACTGTCCATGACGGCCTGCTCGACCGCCGCCGCGCCGAAGGGAAGCTCAACAATCTCGCGGCACGGCTGGTCCAGGAACCGCTGCCCGGAAGCAGCGGCATCGCCCACACCCGCTGGGCGACGCATGGGGCTCCGACCGAAGATAATGCCCATCCCCATGTCGTCGGCGACGTCTCCCTGGTCCACAATGGCATCATCGAGAATTTCAAGCCGTTACGCGACGAACTCCTGGCAGAAGGCCGGACGTTCGCCAGCCAGACCGACACCGAGGTGGTCGGTCATCTCCTGGCGCGCGAAATCGAGCGCGGCGCCGATCCGCGTCAGGCCGTCGCGACCGTCCTGCCCCGCCTGCACGGCGCCTTCGCGCTGGCCATCATGTTCCGCCAGCATCCTGACCTGCTGGTCGGCGCGCGCCTTGGTGCGCCGCTCGTCCTGGGCTATGGCGAAGGCGAAAATTATCTGGGCTCGGACGCCCTGGCGCTCGCCCCGCTCACGCAAAAGATCGCCTATCTCGAGGAAGGCGACTGGGCAGTGCTCAGCCGCAGCGCCGTGGAAATCTTCGACCGTGACAACCAGCCCGTCGAGCGTCCCGTCACCAGCTCCGGTGTCTCCGGCGCGATGATCGACAAGGGCAATCACCGGCACTTCATGCAAAAGGAGATTTTCGAACAACCCGTAGTGGTCGCCCAGACCCTGCAAAGCTATCTCCGCCCCCTGGAAAACCGCGTCGCCCTGCCCGACATGGACTTCGACCTTGGCGGTATCAAGCGGGTCACCATCGTCGCCTGCGGCACCAGCTATTATGCGGGTCATGTCGCCAAATATTGGTTCGAGAAATTCGCGCGCATTCCTGTCGATATCGATGTTGCGAGCGAGTTCCGCTACCGGGATCCCGTGCTCGAGCCGGGCGGCCTTGCGCTGTTCATCTCGCAGTCCGGCGAGACCGCCGATACGCTCGCCGCGCTCCGCCATGCCCGCAAGGAAAAGCAGATCATTGCCGTGGTGGTGAACGTCCCCACCAGTTCCATGGCGCGGGAGGCGGACCTGCTCCTTCCTACCCATGCCGGGCCCGAGATCGGCGTCGCCTCGACCAAGGCATTCACCTGTCAGCTTGCGGTGCTTGCCGCCCTCGCGGCCAATCTCGCCCGCGCCAACGGACGCATGTCGGCGGAGGAAGAAGCAGAGATCGTCAAGCACCTGACCGAGGCTCCGGCGGCCATGAACCAGGCGCTTGGCCATGATGCCGACATCGAGGCGATGGCCCACCTCATCGCGCCCGCCCGTGATGTGCTCTATCTTGGCCGTGGGCCTGACTATCCCATGGCCCTCGAAGGTGCGCTGAAGCTCAAGGAGATCAGTTACATCCATGCCGAGGGCTATGCCGCGGGCGAGATGAAGCACGGCCCCATCGCCCTCATCGACGATGCCGTCCCGGTGATCGTGATCGCTCCTTCAGGCCCGCTTTTCGAAAAAACGGCATCCAATATGCACGAGGTTCAGGCCAGGGGCGGAAAGGTTGTGCTCATATCGGATGCCGAAGGCCTGGCGCTGGCCGGCGAAGGCTGCATGGCCATGATCGAAATGCCATCGGTCCACCCGCTCATCGCGCCGCTGGTCTATGCCGTTCCGGTCCAGCTCCTCGCCTATCATGTGGCCGTGGCGAAGGGCACCGACGTGGACCAGCCGCGTAACCTCGCCAAATCAGTGACGGTGGAGTGACCCTGCCCCCGCGCGGCTCGGCAGGGCCTTTTCAAGAGTAGCCGCCAGGGTTTCCAGGCGGTAGGGCTTGCAGATCAGAGGATAATCCTCGGCCCCCGTTGATGCGATCCGGTCGCTATAGCCTGTGGTCAGTACAACGGGCAGGCGCGGATGGCGCTGTTTCAGCTTGCTCGCCAGTTCCAGACCGGTCATTCCGGGCATCACCACATCGGTGAAGACCAGATCGAACCGGCCATCGCGCTCGGTGCGCTCCATGGCTTCATTTCCATCCCGGGCACGTACGACCGTGTAGCCGAGTTCCCCCAAAAGCGTTTCGGCGAAATTGCCAACCTCCTCATTGTCCTCCACCAACAGGATGCGGCCAGTGCTTTGCCCCGCGTCCGCCGCGGCGCCGGGGTCTGCCTCCGCCAATGGAGTCCGGTTGCTCGCCGGAAACAGCAGGGTGACCGCAGTGCCCTTGCCGGGCTCGCTGTCGATGCTCACGGCGCCCCCCGATTGGGCGGTAAAGCCGTAAACCTGGCTAAGGCCCAGGCCCGTTCCCTTGCCTACGGTCTTGGTGGTGAAGAAGGGCTCGAAAACACGCTCCCGCAATTCCGGATCAATGCCCCGGCCACTGTCCTTGACGGTGACGGCAACGGCCCTGCCCTCCACATCCGGAGCCGCTTCGTCCACATTGGCCGTACTTATGGTGATGGTTCCGCCGTCGGGCATCGCGTCGCGGGCATTGACGATGATGTTGAGCAAAGCCACCTCGAGCTGCCCCGGATCGACCTCGACCGGCTTCAGATCATCCGCGAGGCGCGGCTCAAGCGCGATTCCCGCGCCAAGCGTCGTTTCCAGCATGTTCATCATGGTGCGGATGCGCTGGTTGAGATCGACCGCTTCGGGCCGCAGCGGCTGGCGGCGGGCAAAGGCAAGCAACTGGCCGGTGAGGAGCGCCGCACGCGCGGAGGCATCGGCAATCGCATTGGCGAAACGCATCCGCTTTTCTTCCTGGATCTCCGGACGGCGCAATATGTCGGCCGATCCCTGGATCACCGTCAGCAGATTGTTGAAGTCATGCGCGATGCCCCCGGTCAATTGGCCCAGCGCCTGCATTTTCTGCGCCTGCCGAAGCTGCTCTTCAGTGCGGCTTCGTTCCTCGATCTCGAATTCCAGCTGACTATTTGTTTCCGCGAGCGACAGAGCCTGCTCCTCCAGCACCCGGTTGGCACGGCGCAGTGCGAACTGGCCATAACCCAGCACCCCCAGCACCAGTGATGTCATCAGCACCAGAAGCGCCACCATGGCATAACGGTTGAGCCGTCGCGAGAGAGGATCGATGCCGGTCGAGAGATAGATTGTCCCGATCTGTTTTCCGCCCCGCGCCACTGGAATGACGACGCCGACCTGCGCCTTCAGCGCCGCAATTTCAGATACTCTGGGGGGCAATTCCGTCGGGCCGCGATGGTAACCGGCGAACAGACGGCCCTGGGCATCGTAAATGCCAGCCATCTGGACCTGCTGATTGACACCCAGTGCCTCGGCCGATTCCTGCGCCGCCATCCTGTCGTTGAAATCCAGCGCGGCGGTTACGCTCGCTGCCAGGATATCTGCCTGCACATGCGCGGAGCGTTCCTGCTCCGCGCGATAGGCTTGTTCATTCTGATAGATGATCCACAATCCGGCCAGCAGCAACAGCAGCACGGCGAGGGGGATGGCGATGGAAAAATCCCTGCCCCGCGCCGTGAACGCCGCTTGCCTCATGCGCGCCCCCTCTGTTTCACACTGAGCGCCAGGCTAAGAAGCCGGGCGCTTATGTCCAGCCGGTTTTCCCCGGCCAGGGCATCGTCAATGTGAAAGCGGACCCGGCCGTCCTTCACCACGAAATGCACAATGCCCCTGTCCGCGCCTATTCGATCGTCGGTGACGGTCAGAACCGGCCGTCCCTGAAATGCGGCCAGCATGGCGGCGGGGCTTTCCTTGGGCGAACCGCCAACAAAGGCGATGTGGCAGCCCGCTGCTTCGGACGTGCCGGCCAATTTCCGCACCTGCACCGGATGCTGATCGATCCGCTCGCGCGCCGCCGCCTCGTCAAGGCTGGCTCCAAAGCTGCTGCGGCCGATGACGCAAATCCTTATGGGATCATCCGCCGCCGCGAACGTGCCGGGCGGCCAGCTCACATAAGCCGCGAATTTGGGCAGGAACGCCGCTTTCACGTCCGTATCAAGAGGGCCCTGCTTCGCCTCTGCCGCCGGAGAGGCAGCGGCCACAGCCAGTACCATCGCGATGCAGCTTTGAAGTAGGGACGAGATCATCAAAAACTGAACCTTGCGCCCGCGGAGACGGTGCGCGCCACCAATTGCCCCCTGTCCGTGTCGCCACTCTGATCTCGCAGCTTGTGAAACAGGTTGGAACCTACCACAAAAAGCTCAAGACCGTCATCGAGTTTAAGGGCAATCCTGGCGTCCGCGTCCACATAGCCCGCCAATTTCGGACCAGGCAGGCTGTCCACGCCTCTGAGCAGAAAGTCGAACTCCATGCGGTCGCCAAGGTTCATCTGGGACCGGAAACTTGCATGAAAATCAGGATCGTTGCCGAGCGATATGCCATTCTCCAGATCGGCATGCCCAGGCTTCAGGTGAAAATCCTTGTGCAGCGTGGCGATGCCCGCGCTGATCCGCCACCAGGGAAGGACTTGCTGGCTACCCCAAGCTTCGATGCCATAAGTGTGGCCCTTAAGGCCATTGTCCAGCCTCAGCGGCAACAAGGTGACAGGATGAAGCTCCGTCGTTCTCAGGCGGTCATAGAGATTGTAGAAGAGCGAAATGGAAAGGCTGCCTCCCGGCCATGGCTGGCCCCGATAGCCCATTTCGAAGGCCGTCAATTCCTCGGACTCAAAGCTCCCCCCTTCCAGGAAGACGGGATGGATAAGATCGCGGTCGATCCTGGATGGGGTTCGCAGCCCCCTCGAAACGGCCGCCCAGAACAACGCCTTTTCTGCCGGCTTCCAGGCGATGCGGACATTGGGCAGCACCTCAAGCCCAGTGAAGGAGGTGCGTTCGAGCTTGACGCCCGCGACCAAGGTGAGCCCTTTGCCCAACGCCCAACTGTCCTGCGCGAACAGATTGCCCACCCACAGCCGCTTGCTGGAGGGATCGAGGACGAAAGCATTCAGTCTGTTGATGAAGAGATCATGGGTCGTCCGAAGGCCCGCGCCCCAGACGATCTGATGAGATCCAAGGGCGATATTATGCTGGGCCGAAAGGTCGATCGTATCGAGATGATCTTCTACGCCAAAGGCCCGCCGATCAGTCTTGTCATAATAGGCCTGCACCTGAAAAGTGGAATTCTCTCCCGCCCTGTGGGTCCACCGGGCGAGAATATTATGGCCCGTATCGCGGCCTTCGCCGATCAGGTCATTGTCGAGGTCATTGTAGAAATAGTCGCCCTGCAGCGTGAAATCGCTGGCTTCTCCACTCCAGTCCGCACGGAAGCCTGTCCGGATGCCCTTGCCCCCGTCGGGCACGTCCGGCGCAGAACCGCCGGGGAGGTCGTCGCGCTCGAAACCATCGGCATAGACGCGGACCGCTCCGCTGCCGCCAAGCGCAGCCCCATAACGCACGCCCGCCGTCCGTTCACGCGCTCCTGCGGTCCCGCTGACAAGGGCGCCTTGTGTGTCCATGGCGCTTTTGCTGGTGATGTTGATGACGCCGTTGACGGCATTGGGGCCCCAGAGCGTTCCACCCGGCCCGCTGATCACCTCCACCCGCTCGATGTCGTCCAGCAGCGGCTCGCGCAGGTCCCAGAAAATACCCGCATGCAGGGGAGAATAGATCGTCCGCCCGTCCATCAGGCCGAGCAGCTTGTTGGAGGTCTCAAAGCCGCTGAAGCCCCTGGCGCTGATCGAATATTGCCGCGCATCGATCCGCTGGACCAGCAGATTCGGAGCGAGCCGCAGGACTTCCGGCAGGGAGGTAGCGGCAGAACGGCGAATATCTTCATCGCTGATGACGTAGATCGCGGCGGGCGCGTCACTCAGCGGCTGAGCGAATTTCGAAACCGAGGTAACCTCGACCTGCGCGAGTTCCTCGATGGACATGTGCTGAAGATCAAAGGACTCCTCAGCAACTGCCGGGGTAACCAGCATATTGCTGAAAATCAGCGCCCCTATACTTGCAGCAAGGAATAATCCCTGCGGTTTCTTTATCATTCTGGCATCAGCCCCTGCACCAATGCCCCACATATTTATAATGGGCTATTGCAGGAGGATGCGTCAAGGGGGACGATATTAGATCAGAGCTTAACATTTGGGACGAATTTCAACCAAAGACAGGCTTAACTCGCAGGTCAGTTTCGTCGGTAAATCTTGCTGGTAAATCTATCCTTTACCGTTCTAAGGGCCACAGGAGCGTGGCATCCATGCGAGCCGGACGAATTTGAGCGCCGCACGCTAAATCGGATCACCTCACCCCGTTCGGGCTGAGCCTGTCGAAGCCCTCTACTGCTCAAAAACAGAGCCCTTCGACAAACTCAGGGCAAACCGTAGGACATAGAGGCCGGATTCCCTCGCGGGCATGACGGCGAGGAAGGACATTCAGGCAAGGTTCGCCTCCGCGGAAGCACTGCTCAGCGTGAACGGCTTCACCTGAACAATCCCAAACAGACAAACTCCGCCTGCCCCGCTTGTCCCATCTCCAATTAACCTCTAAGTCCGCGCCCATGCTGAGACGCCTTTACGACTGGACCCTTGAGAAGGCAGGCCACAGGCATGCCGAACGCTGGCTTTTCGGGGTCAGTTTTGTGGAAAGCAGCTTCTTCCCCATTCCGCCCCATCCGCTGCTTGGCCTCATGTGCCTCGCTCAGCCGGACAAGGCGCTCCGCTTCGGCATCATCTGCACGCTGGCGTCGGTGCTGGGGGGGCTCTTCGGCTATGCCATCGGCTATCTGCTCTACGACACGGTCGGACAGGCGATGCTGACCGCCCTCGGCCTTGCCAAGGACTTCCCCAAGGCTGCCTGTTATCTGCGGCTATATGGCGCGGAGATCATCCTGATCAAAGGCGCGACGCCAATCCCCTTCAAGCTCATCACCATCACCGCAGGCTTTATCGGGCTCAGCCTGTTCACCTTCATCTGGGCAAGCACCGTCTCCCGCGCCGCGCAATTCCTGCTCGTCGGCTTCCTGTTCTGGAAATATGGCCGGCCGATCAAGGCATTTCTTGAAAAATATCTGACGCTGATGAGCGCGGCCTTCCTTGTCCTGGTGGTCGGCGGTTTTTTCCTCGCCAGCGCACTCAGCAACGGCCATTCCGAGAGCGACCAGTGCAGCAAGGCGACCACGGTGGCCCGGCCTGCCGCTTGAGCCGGAATATATTAGGTCAAATTTGGACCTCCCGGCTGGCTTTATTCCGTCGTCCCTGCGCAGGCAGGGACCCCGCTTCTCTTTGGCATGGTTGAAAAACAGCGGGGCCGATTCCTATCCAAAAGGAAAAATATCCTTCCGAATCAAGGCTCCTCGGTGTCAGCCTTGTCAAATGGACCGTCCACCATTTCCCGGCTGAGCAGCGCCCTCTTCCGCTCCGTCCCATAGGCATATCCGCCAAGCCCGCCATCGCTGCGAACCACCCTGTGGCAGGGGATGACGACAGCAATCTGATTGTCCCCACAAGCGGAACCCGCCGCCCGGACAGCACCGGGCCTGCCGGTCGCCGCCGCGATCTCCGCATAGGTCCGCGTTTCGCCAGCCGGAATCGAACGGAGCACTTCCCAGACCGCCTGTTGAAAGGCCGTTCCCCGCACGTCCAGTGGCAGGCTGTCTGCCGGTCCGCCCTCATCGACGAGCCTCACCACGCGCCTGGCAAGTTCGGAAAATTCACAATCGGCCTCGCGAATGTCGGCTTGGGGAAAACGGCTGCGCAAGGCAGATTCATCCTCATCGAAGCTCACCCGGCAAAGCCCCTTTCCGGTCGCCGCGATCAGTACCGGGCCAAGGCTGCTGCTTTCCGCCACCGTCCAACGAATGACCGTCCCTTGGCCGCCCTTCCTCCAGGCCGAAGGCGTCATCCCCAGCCGCTCGGCAGCATCCGCATAGGCGCGGCTCGGCGCAGCATAGCCGGCATCATAGATCGCGTCCGTGACGCGCCCGCCGTCGGCCAGCGCCTGCTCCAGCCGCTCAGCTCGAAGCCGTCGCGCATAGGCAGCAGGCGTCACGCCCGTCTCGCGCTTGAACAGCCGGTGGAAATGATGGGATGCATAGCCCACCTCTGCCGCGAGTGCTTCCAATGGCAGCACTTCTTCCGCCGAACCGATCAGCTCCAGCGCCCGCCCTACCGCCCGCCGGTCCCGCCCCACTTCGTCGGGACGGCAGCGCAGGCAGGGCCGGTAGCCTGCTGCCCGCGCAGCCTCCCCATCGGCAAAGAATTCGACATTCTCCCGCCTGGGATGGCGCGCCGGACAGCTCGGCTTGCAATAGATGCCCGTCGTCCTGACGGCGCCCACAAAGCGGCCGTCAAAGCTGCGGTCGCGCTGCTCAAAGGCCTTCCAGGCCCGCTCCGGATCAAGCCGGTCGATGATGGATAGATCGTTCATGATCTTGCTTTTAAGGCTTTAGCACTGATCCGCCTTCCCG